>CANRNO010000012.1 GCA_947632065.1 uncultured Bacilli bacterium
CCAGGAATTGGACACAACCTACAAGAACATAGTGTTGTACTAATTCGTGGTGGACGTGTTAAAGACTTAATCGGTGTTCGTTATCATGTAGTTCGTGGAACTCTTGATACAGCTGGAGTTAAAGATCGTAAACAAGGTCGTAGTAAATACGGAACAAAAAAATAAAAACTAAATAATATAAAGAAGGGAGAGAAGTTAAATGCGTAAAAGAAGAGCTGTAAAAAGAGACGTTTTACCAGATCCAATATATAAATCAAAAGTTATTACTAAATTAGTAAATACAATTATGTTAGATGGTAAAAAAGGAACTGCTCAAACAATAGTATATCAAGCATTTGAACAAATAAAAGAAAAGACTGGACAAGAACCATTAGACGTATTTAATAAAGCACTTGAAAATATTAAACCACAACTTGAAGTTAAATCTCGTCGTGTTGGTGGTTCTAACTATCAAGTACCAGTTGAAGTAACACCAGCGAGAAGTCAAGCCCTAGCACTTAGATGGCTTACAAAATATTCTCGTGAACGTGGGGGAAAAGGTATGGCTGAAAACTTAGCCAACGAAATAATCGATGCATCAAATGGAACTGGTGCAACAGTTAAAAAACGTGAAGATACCCATCGTATGGCAGAAGCTAATAAAGCTTATGCACATTACAGATGGTAGGAAGGAGCTTATATGGCAAGAGATACCTCTCTAGAGAAAACTAGAAATTTTGGAATTATGGCACATATTGATGCCGGAAAAACAACATCCACTGAACGTATCTTATTCCATGCTAAAAAAATCCATAAAATAGGAGAAACTCACGATGGTGAATCTCAAATGGACTGGATGGAACAAGAAAAAGAACGTGGAATTACAATTACTTCTGCTGCAACAACAGCATACTGGAAAGGTTATCGTTTAAATATAATTGATACCCCAGGACACGTAGATTTTACAGTAGAAGTTTCAAGATCACTTCGTGTTCTAGATGGTTCAGTTGCACTACTTGATGCTCAAGCAGGAGTAGAACCACAAACTGAAACTGTTTGGAGACAAGCAAGTGAATTTGGAGTACCAAGAATCATTTTTGCTAACAAAATGACAAAAATGGGAGCAGATTTCAATTTCACTTTACAAACAATTGAAAAAAGATTAATGGTAAATGCAAAACCAATTCAATGGCCAATAGGAGCAGAAGATCACTTCACAGGAGTTGTTGATTTAATTACTAAAAAAGCTTATGGCTATGATGGAAAACCAGAAGAAAATCATGAAGAAATCGAAATACCTGCCGATTTAGTAGATTTAGTAGAAGAAAAAAGAAATGATCTTATAGAAGCAGTTGCTGAATTTGATGATGAATTAATGGAAAACTACTTAGATGGAAAAGAAATAACAGAAGAAGCAATCAAGAAAGCAATTAGAATTGGAACTCTAAAAGCAGAATTCTTCCCAGTTATGTGTGGAGATGCTTTAGATAACAAAGGAATTAAATTCTTACTAGATGCAGTTATTGATTACTTACCAAGTCCTTTAGATATTCCTTCAATTAAAGGAACTGATATCAAAGGAGAAAAAGAAGTAGTTCGTCATCCAAGTGATAGTGAACCATTCAGTGCTTTAGCATTCAAAGTAATGACTGATCCATTCGTTGGAAGACTTACATTCTTTAGAGTTTACTCTGGACATTTAAGTAGTGGAAGTTATATCTTAAACTCTACTAAAAATACAAAAGAAAGAATTGGACGTATTTTACAAATGCACGCTAATGATCGTAGTGAAATTAGTGATGTATATACAGGAGACATTGCTGCTGCAGTAGGTCTTAAAAATACAACAACAGGAGATACTTTATGTGATGAAAAGCAACCAGTTATCCTAGAAAGCCTAGAAGTTCCAGAGCCAGTTATCCAACTAGCTGTTGAACCAAAATCAAAAGGTGATCAAGATAAAATGGCACTTGCTTTACAAAAATTAGCAGAAGAAGATCCAACATTCAAAGTTCATACAGATCATGAAACAGGACAAACTGTTATTGCTGGTATGGGTGAGTTACACTTAGACGTATTAGTAGATCGTATGAAACGTGAGTTTAATGTTGAAGCAAATGTTGGTAAACCACAAGTTGCGTATAGAGAAACAATTAAACAAACTGCTGAATGTGAAGGTAAATATATTAAACAATCAGGTGGACGTGGACAATACGGACATGTTTGGATTAAATTTGAACCAAACCCTGATAAAGGATATGAATTTGTAGATGAAATCGTTGGTGGAGTTGTTCCTCGTGAATATATTCCAGTAGTAGATAAAGGTCTACAAGAAGCATTACAAACTGGAGTTTTAGCAGGTTATCCAATGATAGATGTTAAAGCTACATTATATGATGGTAGTTATCACGATGTTGACTCTAGTGAAATGGCATTTAAAGTTGCTGCATCTTTAGCACTTAAGGAAGCAAAAAGTAAATGTAATCCAGTATTACTAGAACCAATTATGAAAGTTGACGTAACAACACCAGAAGAATACTTTGGAAATGTTATGGGAGACTTAACTTCTCGTCGCGGAAGACCTCTAGGACAAGAAACACAGTTTAATGCTATTAAACTAAGTGCAATGGTTCCACTTTCTGAAATGTTTGGATATGCTACAAATTTACGTAGTAATACTCAAGGGCGTGGTACATTCGTAATGTTCTTTGATCATTATGAAGAAGTTCCAAAATCAATTTCAGAAGAAATTATTAAAAAAAGTGGAAATTAATAAACAAAAATAGTAAAAACAGTTGAAAAATATTCAATTGTTAGATAAAATAATTGTTGTAATCGAAAAAAGGAGGAAATTTAAATTATGGCAAAAGAAAAATTTGATCGTTCAAAACCACATGTTAATGTTGGTACAATTGGACACGTAGATCATGGTAAAACTACATTAACTGCCGCTATTACTAAAGTTTTAGCAGGTAAAAATGGAAACCAAGCAGTAGCTTTCGACAACATCGATAAAGCACCAGAAGAAAGAGAACGTGGAATCACTATCAATACTGCACATGTTGAATACAGTACTGATAAGAGACATTATGCTCACGTTGACTGTCCAGGACATGCTGATTATGTTAAAAACATGATCACTGGAGCTGCTCAAATGGATGGAGCAATCTTAGTTATTGCTGCAACAGATGGACCTATGGCACAAACTCGTGAACACATCTTACTTGCTCGTCAAGTTGGAGTACCAAGAATGGTAGTATTCATGAATAAATGTGATATGGTTGATGATCCAGAACTACTTGATTTAGTAGAAATGGAAATTCGTGACTTATTAAACGAATATGACTTTGATGGAGATAACACACCAATAATTCGTGGTTCTGCATTAAAAGCTCTTGAAGGAGATCCTGATGCAATTAAATCAATCGAAGAATTAATGGATGCTGTTGATGAATGGATTCCAACTCCAGAACGTGATACTGACAAACCATTCTTAATGAGTATTGAAGATGTATTCACAATCACTGGACGTGGAACTGTTGTTACAGGACGTGTTGAACGTGGTAGATTAAATCTTAATGATGAAGTTGAAATTGTTGGAATTAAAGAAACTCAAAAAACTGTTGTTACAGGAATTGAAATGTTCAGAAAACAATTAGACTATGCAGAAGCAGGAGATAATGCTGGAGTATTATTACGTGGTATTTCTCGTGAACAAGTTGAACGTGGACAAGTACTTGCTAAACCAGGAAGTGTTACTCCACATAAAAAATTCAAAGCTGAAGTTTACGTATTAAGTAAAGAAGAAGGAGGACGTCATACACCATTCTTCGCAAACTATCGTCCACAATTCTATTTCAGAACTACTGACGTAACTGGAGTTATCGAGTTACCAGCAGATGTTGAAATGGTAATGCCTGGAGATAACGTAAGCATCACAGTTGAATTAATTCACTCAATTGCACTAGAACAAGGTACTCAATTCTCTATCCGTGAAGGTGGAAGAACAGTTGGTGCTGGTAGTGTAACTGAAATAGTTGAATAATAAAACTAATAAAGTGGTTTATAAACCACTTTATTTTTTTGTATAAAAAAAGAAGAAATTTAATTATTTTTCTTCTTATTTAAACTTCTATATAAATTATAAGAAAGTGAATTAAGTATAATTTCAAATTCTCCAATATTCTCAACAACTATAGGATTAAAACTTAATTTCATTTCATTTAAACCTTCATATTTATTGTCTTTAGAAAAATCTCCAGATACAGCATTTAAATTAAAATATTTCAAACCATCTTTATGATAATCTCTAATCATATTCCATTTAATTAAATAACTAGGATTTAAATTACTGTGTTCTTTATCAAATCCATCTATAACTAAATATGCTGCATTATCATATATAATTGATAATGCTCCAGCAATTATTAAACCTTGTGGATGATTTTTCAAAAGATCAGTCGCAACTACTAAATCATTTTTATAAATATTAACTAGTTTATCAGATTCCATTTTTATATTTAATAATTTTTTCTTATCTTCTTCTTTAGAAACACTTTGAATTCTTGCAGCTAACTCATCATTTTTATCAAGTTCTTTTTCATATGCTTCTTTACTATTAATAACAAATTTTTCAGTATTAAGTTTAGCATAATACAAATTAACATTAGGTTTAAATTCTTCACATAAAGATTGATAATATTCGATTGGTCTAGGATGTTTATCTTTAATAAATTCATATAAATCTTTTATATCTAATTCTTCATCTTTATAAACCTCTACACCAAATCTCATTGCTTTCTTTATTTTATGACGAGTATTTTTATTAAAATTATAATAAATATCTTTTATATCAGTATTATCTAATAAAACTAAAGCTTCAAATCTAGCCTTTTCATTTTCAAAATACAAATTCTTACCTTTATAAGTAAAATCTGCATTTTTCAAATTAGCCATAATTAAATTTATATCGTTATTCATATTAACAAGTTCACCTTTTTTATCTTTAATACCACATGGAATATATGGATCCATTCTTAAAAACATAAATCCTTGTTTACCAAGTAAGTTTTTAAGTCTTTCAGCGAACTCTTTTACTAATTGAGAATTAGTATAATCAAAAAGAATACCACGAGGAGCATAGGCAATTTTATTATTCATAAAAACTTCTTTATATAAAATTAAAGAAGCACCAATAATTTCTTCAGCATCATCAATCACACCTAAATAATGAACATTCCATCCGTTCTTTACCATAAGGTTTCCATATGCTGAAGTTTGGTAATAACTCCTATATGGATGTTTCTTAGTATAATTATCAAATTCTTTTGGTTGTAATGTAATTATTTTCATGGAATCATCCTCCACTTTTTATTCTGTCATTATTATAACATGAAATTCAATGAATTAAAATAGTTTTTATTTACAAACTTTTATAGTATAATACAATTATAGGAGGGAAAGGGAATATGTATGAAAATAAAAAAGTCTTAATATTAGGATTTGGTCGTAGTGGTTCTGCTGCTGCAGATTTTTTAATAGAAAGAAATAATAAAGTAATTTTAAATGATATCGCACCATTAGAAAAACACAATCAAGAAGAAATAGAAAAGCTAAAAGAAAAAGGAGTAGAATTTGTTTTAGGAAATTCTCCTGATAACTTATTAGATTCTACTTTTGATTATTTAATAAAGAATCCAGGAGTACCAATAGATCATCCTTATGTATTAAAAGCAAAAGAATTAAATATAGAAGTAATAAATGAAGTAGAAATGTCATATAACCTTTTACCAAAAGATGTTACTATAATCGCTATTACAGGAACCAATGGGAAAACAACAACCACAACACTAACTTATGAAATCATAAAAAATGAATTTCCAGAAAGAACAAAACTTATTGGAAATATAGGAATACCTTTTTGTAAAGAATTAAAAAATATAAAAGAAAAAGACATTTTAGTAATAGAAGTATCTTGTCAACAATTAGAAAACTTAAATAAATTTAAACCCCATATAGGAATACTTACTAATATTAGTCCTGCTCATATTGATTTCATGAAAACATATGAGCATTATAAAGATCTAAAGAAAAAACTATTTAAAAATCAAACAGAAGAAGATATTGCTATAGTCAATATAGAAAATGAAGAAGCAGTAAATGTAAGTAAATCATTTATATCAAATACAAAATATTTTTCTTCAACTAATGAAATAAATGGTTGCTACGAAAAAGATGGATTCATTAATTATTATGGAGAAAAAATAATAAGTTTAGATGATATAAAAATACCAGGTAAACATAATTTAGAAAATATAATGGCTGCAATAATGGCCGCAAAAGAAGTAAATGTATCAAATGAAAGTATTATAAAAGTAGTCTCTAATTTCAAAGGAGTAGAGCACAGATTAGAATACGTTGATAGAATTAATGATATAGATTTTTATAATGATACAGAAGCAACAAACATTAAATGTACTCAAATTGCTCTATCATCATTTAAAAGACCAACAATTGTAATTTTAGGAGGACTTGAAAGAGGACAAAAACTAGAAGATTTAACTCCTTATATGCAAAACGTTAAAGCTATAGTTGCGATAGGACAATGTAGAAATAGAATATTAGAATATGGAAAAAGTATAAATAAAGAAACTTATGCTTATGAATATTTAAAAGATGGATTTAAAAAATGCATTGAACTTGCAAAACCAAAGGACATAATACTATTAAGTCCTGCAACTGCATCTTGGGATCAATATAAAGAATGTGAAGAAAGAGGAAAAGAATTTAAAGATTTAGTAAAGGAGATAAAAAATGAAAATTAAAGATATAAAAGCAAGAGAATTACTAGATTCAAGAGGAAACCCAACAGTAGAAGTAGATGTAATTTTAGAAAATAATATTTTAGGACGTGCAATGGTTCCAAGCGGAGCATCCACAGGAGAAAGAGAAGCATTAGAACTAAGAGATCATGATGAAAATAGATTCAATGGTTTAGGAGTATTAAAAGCAGTAGAAAATGTAAATACAACATTAAGAGATAATTTAATTGGAAAAGAATTTGAAACTCAAAAAGACCTAGATTACTATATGATTGAACTTGATGGTACAAAAACAAAAGAAACATTTGGAGCAAATGCTATTTTAGGAATTTCTATGGCTTATCTAAAAGCTTGTGCTAAGACAGAAAATAAAAAATTATATGAGTTTATAGGAGAAGGAAAAACACTACCTGTACCAATGATGAATATTTTAAATGGAGGAGCACATGCAGATAATAATTTAGATTTCCAAGAATTTATGATTATTCCAAATAGAGAAAATATTCATGAAAGAGTTCGTGTAGGAAGTGAAATATTTCATGCCCTAAAAAAAGTTCTTAATGAAAAAGGATACTTTACAGGAGTAGGAGATGAAGGAGGTTTTGCACCTAATCTTCACAGTAATAAAGAAGGATTTGATTTAATAGTAGAAGCAATTACTAAAGCAGGATATACACCAGGTGTTGATGCAAATCTAGCTATAGATGCTGCTGCTAGTGAATTTTATAAAGATGGAAAATATTTAGTAGATGGAAAAGAGTTAACAACAGAAGAATTAATAAACTTCTATGAAGAATTAGTAAATAAATATCCAATTATTTCAATAGAAGATCCAGTTGATGAAAACGATTGGGAAGGATTTAAAGATATAACTACAAAACTAGGAAATAAAATTCAATTAGTAGGTGATGATTTATTTGTAACTAATAAAGAATATCTTCAAAAAGGAATAGATATGAATGCAGGTAATGCAATACTTATAAAAGTAAATCAAATTGGAACTATCACAGAAACAATAGAAGCAATAAACCTAGCTAAAGAAAATAACTATAAAACTATAATTTCTCATCGTAGTGGAGAAACAGAAGATACTACAATCGCATCTTTATCAGTAGGACTTAACTTAGGTCAAATAAAAACAGGTTCTATGTCTAGAACAGATAGAATTTGTAAATATAATGAATTAATGAGAATAGAAGAAGAAATCCAATAAAAAGTTGCTAAAAAGCAAATTTTATGGTATTATAATATCATTGATTTGGAGGGATTAGTAATGGAAATAGCCTTACTTATTATATCAATTTTATTAATAGTAATAGTGCTTTTACAAAGTGGAAAAGCAGAAGAAGCAGCTAAAATAATTTCTGGAGGAAATTCAGATTTATTTAGTCAAAGAAAAGAAAGAGGATCTGAACTTGTTATTACTAGAATAACATTCGTATTAGGATTTGCATTTTTCATCATTTGTTTAATCGCATCATTTGTTTAAATTTAAAAAATATTATATTTAAACACTCAACTCGAGTGTTTTTTTGTTTGTTATTATATACAAAAAATATAAAAAATGATAAAATAAATATAATACGAAGAGGTGTTGGTAATGAAAGAAAAAATAATAAATTTATTAAAACCAGAACAAAAAGCATTATCAATTTATGATATTCAAAATAAACTAGCTTTAACTTCTTTAGAAGAAATAAAAGAAATGACAGATACATTAAGAGTATTAGAAGAAGACGTAGTAATTTATCATACTAATAAAGATAGATATATGTTACTAGAAGATAGTCATTTAAAAAAAGGAGTTATTAAAGTTAATAAAAAAGGATTTGGATTTGTAATAGTAGATGGTTTAAATGAAGATATTTATATTAGTGAAGAAAATATGAATGGTGCTATTCATGACGATACAGTATTAGTAGAAGTAACTAGTAAACTAAATATAGAAAGAATAGAAGGAAGAGTCCTAAAAATAATAAAAAGAAAACAAGATAGATACATAGGAGAATATTATGAGAAAAATGGAAAAGGACACTTACTTTTAGATGATAAAAAAATAAAATTAAATATAGAAATACCAAAAGAAAAATCTTTAAATGCAGTAGATGGACATAAAGTTGTAGTAAAACTTAATAAAAAAATAAATAATAATACAAAATATGAAGGAGAAGTAATAGAAATACTAGGTCATAAAAATGATCCAGGAGTAGATATTTTATCTATAGTTTATAAATACAATATTCCAACAACTTTCCCAGATGAAGTAAAAGAACAAGTAAAAAATATTCCTATGGAAGTAACAGAAGAAGAAATAAGAGGAAGAAAAGACTTAAGAGAGGAAATGATTTTTACAATAGATGGAGATGATACTAAAGATATAGATGATGCTGTGTCTATTAAAAAATTAGAAAATGGACATTATAAACTTGGAGTACATATCGCAGATGTTTCTTACTATGTTAAAGAAGGAACACCTTTAGATAAAGAAGCCTTAGAAAGAGGAACAAGTGTATATTTAGTAGATAGAGTTATTCCAATGCTTCCTCATGAATTATCAAATGGAATATGTTCACTTAATCCAAATACAGATAGATTAACTATATCTTGTGTTATGGAATTTGATGAAGAAGGAAAACAAATAGATTATGATATTTTTGAAAGTATAATTAGATCAAGGAAACAAATGACTTATAACAATGTTAATAAAATTTTAGAAGAAAACATTACACCAGAGGGATATGAAGAATTTGTAGATAGCCTAAAAGATATGTCAGAACTTTCAAAAATTTTAAGAAAGATGAAAGTAGCTCGTGGATATATTGACTTTGAAATAGATGAAGCAAAAATTAAAGTAGATGAAAATTGTCATCCAATAGAAATAGGACTTAGAAATAGGGGTACAGGAGAAAACTTAATAGAAGATTTTATGATTGCGGCCAACGAATGCATCGCAACCCATATTTTCTATATGAATCTACCTTTCATATATCGTATCCATGAATATCCAAAAGAAGAAAAAATAAGAAGTTTTTTAGGATTTGTATCAAGCTTAGGATACCAAGTAACAGGAAATATCAAAGATAATAGTCCTCAAACTATTCAAAAAATAATTAAATCATTAGAAGATAAACCAGAATTTAAAATATTATCAACACTTCTATTAAGAAGTATGCAAAAAGCAGAATATCGTCCAGAAAATTTAGGACACTATGGACTTGGAAGTAAATGTTATACACACTTTACCTCTCCAATTAGACGTTATCCAGATACAACAGTTCATAGACTATTAAGAACATATTTATTCTCTAAAAACTTAAGCACAAGAACATTACAAAGTTGGGAAGAAAAATTAACCTATATTGCACTTCAATCATCTTCACGTGAAAGAGCAAGCATAGAATGTGAAAGAGAAGTAGAAGATATGAAAATGGCAGAATATATGGAAAGTCATATAGGAGAAGCATTTGAAGGAATGATATCTTCTGTAACTAATTTTGGAATGTTTGTAGAACTAGATAACTTAATAGAAGGATTAGTTCCCCTAAGAGATATGAAGGGATTCTATCATTATGATGAAGAAAAATTAACATTAACAGAAGAAAAAACAAATTTAAAATATAGAATAGGAGAAAGGGTAATTGTAAGAGTAGTAAGAGCATCTAAAGAAGAAAAGACAATAGACTTTGAAATTATAAAAAAGGTATAGTAGTATGAAAAAAAAGAGAAGATTAAATTTTAAAGTAGGCTTATTATTTGTATTATCATGTTTAATGATAATTTTAGGCATTTCCCTAGAAGCTTTAGAATTTACTTCTCAAAAATCAACTCCAAAACCAAAAAAGAAAAAAGTAGTAGAAAAAGAAACAAAAAAAGAATACAATGCTAGTCTTATAATGGTAGGAGATTCTCTAATTCATAATACAGTATATAATGATGCTAAAAAAGAAGATGGAAGTTATGACTTCAAACCAATGTTAGAAAACATTAAACAAGTTGTAAAGACATATGATTTAGCATACTACAACCAAGAAACAGTTTTAGGAGGAACATCACTAGGACTATCAAGTTATCCAAGATTTAATTCTCCACAAGAAGTAGGAGATGCATTCATAGATGCAGGATTTAATGTAGTCTCTCTTGCAACTAATCATACAATGGATAAAGGAGAAGAAGGAGTTCTATCCTCAGTTGAATATTGGAAAAATAAAAAAGATATTGTAACTGCAGGAAGTTACTCGTCATTTGAAGAAAGAGATAAACCACATATATTTGAAAAAAATGGAATCAAATATGCATTTTTATCTTATACTACTTGGACTAATGGATTAAATCCCCCATCTGGAAAAGAATACTTAAATAACGTTTATTCAGATGAACTAGCTGCCGCAGATATTGCAAGAGTAAAAGATGAGGCAGATGTTATTTTAGTTGCTATGCATTGGGGAACAGAATATTCAAATGGTATTAATGAAGATCAAACACGAATAGCAAATTACCTGTCAAACTTAGGAGTAGATATAATAATAGGTGCTCATCCTCATGTAATCGAACCAGTAGAATATATAAATGACACATTAGTAATTTATTCCCTTGGAAACTTTATTTCAGATCAAGACACAAATGATAAATTAACAGGTTTAATGATGTCAGTAAATATTAAAAAAATAGTTGATAAAGATGAAAAATCTGTTATAATAGAAAATCCAAAAGCAGAATTAATATATACTAAATCTAATAGTGGAAGAAAAAGAGATTTCAAAGTATATACATATAAACAATTAAACAGTACTATATTCCCAGGATATATGGAATATTATGAAAAATATAAAAATCTTATATTAGAAAAAACAGATAAAGTACAAATGGATTCTCTTGGAGGTTAAAATGGAAATATACAATAGAAAAGCAAAGCATGATTATTTTATAGATGAACAAATAGAATGTGGTATAGTTTTAACTGGAACAGAAATAAAATCAGTAAGAGAAGGAAGTTGTAATATAAAAGATAGTTATGCCATAATAAAAAATGGAGAATGTTTCGTTTTAAATATGTTCATCGCTCCATATAAACAAGGAAATATATTTAATCATGAAGAAACAAGAACAAGAAAATTATTACTCCATAAAAAAGAAATTAAGAAGTTAGAAGAAAAAGTAAAACTAAAAGGATTAACCCTAGTACCTTTAAAAATATATTTTACAAAAGGACGTGCAAAAATGTTATTAGGTGTTTGTCGCGGTCGTAAAAGTTATGATAAAAGAAATTTAATTAAAGAAAGAGATATACAAAGAGAAGTAGCTAAAAAGATGAAAAACTATTAGTTACTTTTTTTATTTATAAGGAAAGTGCGTTTAATGAAAAATAAACAGAAGTTAACAAACAGTATTGACGTACAATTGTTTTATTGATATACTTAATTTATAAGGTTAGAGGGTGGTTTGAGTGCTAATAAATAAAGCTTATCAATTTAGAATTTATCCAACAGAAGAACAAAAAATATTAATTAATAAATGTATTGGTAGTAGTAGATTTGTATATAATTATTATTTAGATAAAAAGAAAACTGAGTATAATGAAAATAATAAAAACATATCTCTTTCAGATATGAAAAAAGACTTAAAAAAATTATATGTAGAATATCCTTGGTTAAAAGAAGTAGATAGTGTTTGTCTTAGAAATTCATTAGAAGATTTAGATAAATCATTCATAAATTTCTTTAATGGTTATGGTTATCCTAAGTTTAAAAGTAAAAACTATAAAGATACTTATAGGACTACTTGTATAAGAAGTAGTTATAAAAGTAAAAGTTATTCTAATATAGAATTAGATTTAGAAAATAAAGAAATTAAATTACCTAAACTAGGAAAGATAAAAATAAGAGGTTATAGAAATAAGAAAAAGTTTACTGGTAAAATATTTAATGCAACTATAAAGAAAGTTGGATATAAATATTATGTATCATTATCAGTAGAAGAAGAAATAGAAGAAAAACCATTTTCTTTAGGGTATCCAATTGGAATAGACTTAGGAGTAAAAAACATAGTAGTAACAAGTGATGGGTATAAATATAAAATAGAAGAAAAAATAACAAGACAAGAGAAAAGAATAAAAGGATTACAAAGAGGATTTTCAAGATGTAAAAGATGTAGTAAGAATAGTTATAAAATAAAAATGAAGATAAAAATAGCATATCAAAAGATAAGAAATATGAGAAAGTATTTAATACATGAAATCACTACAAAAATAGTAAAAGAAAATGATTTAATAGCAGTAGAGACATTAAAAGTAAAAGATATGATAACAAAAAAAGAAAATAAAAAGAATCACTTATCAAAATATATAAGTAATAATTCATTTAATGAAGTAATAAGACAGATAGAATATAAAAGTTTATGGAATAATAAAAAGTTAATAAAAGTAAATACATATTTTCCAAGTAGTAAGAAATGTAGTAGATGTGGGAATATAAATAAAAAGATAAGTGATTTAAGAATAAGAAAATGGGAGTGTTCGAAGTGTGGTAATAAAAATGATAGAGATATAAATGCGAGTATAAATATATTAGAAGAAGGTATAGAATTATATTATAAACGATTATTAAAAAACTAAAGTAAGAATAATAAAATAAAGTACGGTAGCGACTATCGGAAGTTGGTCTATGGAAAGAGAAATCTTTATGAAGTAGAAAAAGAGAATCGTGAGATTTTCGAGATTAATTATAAAACTTTAGTTTTAATAATTAATCCTTTGTTCAAAGGAGAAAGAATATGGATAATGATAGATTAAAACATAGTATAAGTGTTGCAAGAAAAATGATTGAAATAGGCAAAGAAAATAATTTACCAGAAGAACAATTAAAAGAATTATTTTTATTAGGATTTGTTCATGATATTGGTTATGAATTTGTAAAAGATACAAAAGATCATCAAAAAGTAGGAGGAGAAATATTAAAACAAAGTGGTTATAAATATTGGAAAGAAGTATATTATCATGGAAGAATAACTAATGAATATAAATCTCTTTATTTAAAAATTTTAAATCAAGCAGATATGCAAATAGATAAATTTGGAGAAGATATTGGATACGAAAAAAGATTAGAAGATATTTTAAATAGGTATGGTAAAAATTCTAATGCTTATATTAAATCAAAAGAATTAATAGAGTCACTAAAAGTAAACTTATACTAGAAAAACAAAGAAAAATATGTTATAATTAACTCATATGGGGATGTTATGGTTTCGACGGAAGTATTAGAGCATAGATGGCAAGTCGAATGTCTACGTCACAGACACAAAAAAATAAATGCAAACAAAATTAAAAATGTACTAGCTAATTTAGGTTCTACACCTGAATTAACTTATGCCTAGTTGAAGGCAGTACGCTTTCTTTAATCTTTTCTTACGTAGATTTAAGAAGGTTCATTTTTAGTAAGATATATCTTAATCCCGTCTAAGATTAAGAAGAACTTTAAGACTAGTTTACTTACTTGGTCGTTAACTACTTGGTAAGTAAATGAATATAATTAGTTAACTAAACTTGTAGAGGTTTATGTATCGGTATTTTCGGACAGGGATTCGATTTCCCTCATCTCCACCAATAAGTATTTAACCTTATAAAATAAGGTTTTTTATTTTTTTATAAATTCTCTTATATATACATTAATGGAATTAATTTTAATTATGAGTTATAATATATACGAATTATTAACTGATTAAAAAGAGGCGATTTTTATGATTAAAAAAATATTAAAAAATAAAAATTTTAATATTTTTCTAAAATACACATTAAGTTTTGGAATTATAATGTCTTTTATATGTTTATTTTTTATTAAAAGACATATTAATTTTATATGGTTAGAAGATGGTCTAAATCAACATTTCATAACTTTAAACTATTTTAAAAATATTATAGAAAATTTAACATTCAATACATTTACTTGGAAAATAGGTTTTGGTATGGATATGTTTAGTAATCTATCTTACTATATTATAGGAGATGTATTTTCTTATATTAGTGTATTAGTACCAAAAAGCTTATTAAAATATTTATACTTTATTTTAGTACCTATTCGCCTATACTTTACAGGAATATCATTTTTACTTTATTGTAAATATAAAAATAAATTAACAGACTCTAGCATAATAGGAAGTATAATATATACATTCTGTGGCTTTTCATTAATCGCATCTATAAGACATCCATATTTTATAAATGCTATGATAGTCTTTCCATTAACTTTAATAGGAATAGAAAAATTTATAAACGAAGATAAAAAAACTTTCTATATACTAACAGTCTTTCTAATGTTTTTTAATAGTTTTTATTTTGGATATATGAATGCTTTAGTAATAGGAATATATGGAGTTATTTTAACTATTAATAAATATAAAAAAGATTATAAGCAAGAAATAAAAGTTTTACTAAAAGCACTATTTTATGCTTTAATAGGAATTTTAATGTGTAGTGTAATTCTACTTCCTACAATATATCAATTTTTAAATTCAACAAGATCATCACTAACATCCAATTTCTATTATGATATTAATTATTATAGACACTTAATAAAATCTTTTAGTACTGTCACAAATAGTTTTGATAATTGGTCAATTATAAGCATCTCATCTATAGTATTATTTTCACTTCCAATATTTTTTAAAGAAAGAAAAAAACATATAGAAATATTTATCTTAACGATAATACTATGTCTACCTTTATTATCCTCATCAATTTCATTTATTGTATCAGGACTAAATTATCCAAATAATAGATATGTATATATGCTAATGTTTATGTTATCATACATAACAGTAATTGCTTTAGATAGTAAAAATAAAAAAATAGATATAACAAAATATTTAATTATTTTAATATTATATTTATTATTTATAATAATATTTGATACTGGAAAAACTGCATCTTTATTAGGAAACATAATAGTATTTATACTAATACTTATAACTTACTTATATAAAGATAACTTTAAAAAAGAATACTTTTTATATTTTATAAACTTAATAATTATAGTTGGAATAATATTTAATAGTTACTACTTATATGATGTATATTATGATAACTATATTACCGAATTTATAGAAAATTATAATGTAGAAGAAACTTATAATACTGTATCTTGGAATTATGATAATTTTGATGAAGCAATAAAATATATAAAAGAAAAAGATAAAGGATTTTATAATATAGGAAAAGAAACAGATACACTTTGGAATTTAGGACTTTATAAAAATTATAATTCTATAAATTACTTTTATTCAATAAATTCTAATCTTTATAATCTTCTATCAACAGATTTAAATAATAGAGAAAATTTTGTAAATGCAGATATAAAAGAATTTGATAATAGAACAAAAATAAATTCTTTATTAGGAGTAAAATATTTTATATCTAATAAAGAAAAAAGCATTTATAATTATCATTTAATAAAACAAATAGGTAATACTTATATTTATCAAAATAATAATACTGTAGACTTTATAAGTTTTTATGATAATTGTATTACTGAAAATAATTATGAGAAATTATCAGATCTAGAAAAAGAAGATTCACTATTAAAATACTATGTAACAAATAAATGTAATAATAAAAATAACAAAATAGAAAAACAACAAAACATAAAATATACATCAAATATAAAAAATAATAAGATTACTTTAGATTTAGATGATAAGAAGAAAGTGATATTAAAACCAAAACAAAATATAACAGGAGAGTTATTTTTAAAAATTGATAATATAAAATATCAAGAATTTTCATTAGATGAACAAGCAGATTTCTTATTTTATAGAGATATAGAAAAAGATAAATTTAAAAAAGATAATAGATGGCATGTAGAAAATTCTGGTTTTGAAATAACAGCATCCACTCCACAGACATCTAAAACAGAAATAGTATATGATAAAAATTATATTTATAATACTAATAACAAAGATATATTAATTAATTTAGGATATTATAACAATTACAATAATGATATAAAAATAGAATTATCTAAATATGGAATATATACTTTTGATAATTTGAAATTATATACAGTACCAATGAATGATTATAAAGAGGATATAGCTAAATTAAATAGTGTTAATTTTAAATTACAAAAACAAGAAAATAATTATATAAGTGGTAATATAAATGTAAATAAAAATGGAATATTAAACTTTAGAACACTTTATAATAAAGGATGGATTGTTAAAATAGATAATAAAAAAGTTCCTACTTTTAAAAATAGATATTTTTTAGCAACTAAAATAAAAAAAGGAAATCATAAAATAGAACTTATCTATAAAACTTTATACTTAAAAGAAGGAATTATATTATCTATTATAGGGTTTATATTATTTATTGTAATAAGTATTGTATCAAAGAAAAAAGTTGTAAAATAAAATTTACAACTTTTTTATATTTTTATAACCTTTATTTAATACTTTAACAAAAGATTTAGGAATCTTTTTATTAACTTCATCTATTAATTTATCATCAATTCCATACATAGCCTCAGCCATAGATCCAACAATACAAGCATTAGTATCAGTATCTCCTCCATAAGAAATCACTTTTCTAATACTCTCATCAAAACTATCAGAAGAAAAAAGAGAATATAAACAATTATCAATAGTATCATAACAAGTAGAATTAAATTTAGAAAAATCTTTATATTTAAAATCTAAATTTAATTTATTAATAATCTCTTCCTTAGAAAGACCTTTTCTAGATAAAAAAATAATTAAAGCAATAGTAGTAGAACATTCAATAGCTTCTTTACTATTATGTGAAGGAATAGTAGCTTTAATAACATTCTCTTTTATTTCACTTTCAGTATTAAATAAATAACCTATAGGAGAAATTCTCATCATTGCACCATTTCCAATACTATTTCCTTCATAGTCTTCTTTTATCCATTTTATAAAGCCAGGAGAAAAAGAAGTTTTAAAATAAGGTTTGAAATTAGGTCTATAATTTAAAAACTTTTTTCCATAAGCTTTTAAATATTCTTTATAATCACCCTTGTTAAGTACAGCATCTAACAAAGCAACAGTTAAAATAGAATCATCACTAAAAAATCCATTTTTAGTAATTAAATCTCCATTAATTCTAATATTTTTAATACCTTTAGTTTGTTCATATTCATAAACAGAACCAGCAATATCTCCAATGATTGCACCATACATTATCTTCACCTCTTTTTCTTAGTAAATTGAATAGGAACAGTTTCAAAACGATTTTTTTCTATACTATTAGGAACTTCAATTGGATATACTCCAGAAAAGCATCCAGTACAAAGTCCATCTAAATTACAATAATCAACTATTTTATTTAAATTTTCTAAACTTAAATAATCAAGAGAATCAGCCCCTATAATTTTTCTAATTTCTTCTATAGTTCTTCCATTAGAAATTAAATTATCTTTACTATCAATATCTGTACCAAAATAACAAATATCTCTAAAAGCAGGAGATGCTATTTTTATATGAACTTCTTTAGCTCCAGCATCATAAAGTGAATTTATAATTTTTCTAATAGTAGTACCTCTTACAATAGAGTCATCAATTAATATTATCCTTTTATCCTTAACAGCCTCTCTTATTGGATTAAGTTTCAAATTAACTAAATTACCTCTTTTAGCTTGAGAGTTTTGTATAAAAGTTCTTCCAATATATTTACTCTTTACAAATATATTTTTATAAGGTATACCAGATTCCACAGAATAACCTAGTGCTGCATCAAGTCCTGAATCTGGAACACCCGCAACAATATCAGCATCCACTTTACTTTGCTTTGCTAAAAAACGTCCCATTAATTCTCTAGCATATTGAACATTAAGACCATCAATTACAGAATCTCCTCTTGCAAAGTATATATATTCAAAACTACATAAACTTTTTCTCTCATTAGGAAAAACTTTATAACTATTTATTTTATTATTTTCAACAACTACCATTTCTCCGGGTTCTATATCACGAATCATTTTATGACCAGTAATATCCAAAGCACAACTTTCAGAAGCAAATACAACACCACTTTCATCAACACTCATACAAAGAGGTTTAAAACCATGAGGATCCCTAATAGCAATCAATTTTTGAGGAGACATAACCAAAAGAGAATAAGCCCCTTTAATTTTTCCCATAGTATTTTTAACTGCTTCCTCAATAGAATTAGTTTTAATTCTCTCTTTAATAATAGTATGTAAAATAACTTCTGTATCACTAGTAGTAGTAAAAACATGTCCTAAATCTTCAAGTTCTTCTCTAAGTTCTAAAGCATTAGTTAAATTACCATTATGAGCCACTACAATAGTACCTTTTTTATGATTTCTAACTAAAGGTTGAGCATTACTTTTATTACTATGACCAGTTGTAGAATATCTAACATGACCAATAGCTATTTTCCCATCAGGAAGATTTTTTAAACACTCATTTGTAAATTTATCAGAAACAAGACCTAAAGAATGATGATAATTTATAATACCATTTTTATTAACTACAATACCACAACTTTCTTCTCCTCTATGCTGTAGAGCAGAAAGACCAATACATACTTCACTAACTAAATCAACTTCATTATCAAATGAATAAATACCAAAAACTCCACATTCTTCATTAACCTTATCAAACATCAAAACACCTCTTTCATAAATAATTAAAAAAACTTAGAAAACCTAAGTTATTTAATTTCATTTTTCCAAAGTCCATGTAGATTACAATAAGCATATAAAGTACCTTTATCATCATCAAACTCTACTACAGCATCCATACCAGGTTTTAAATATGCAAATTCACTCTTTTCATCATTTACAAAAGCAATCCATTCTATATAATGTTCATCTTCCATAACATGTTTTACTTCAACTCTAAGTTTTCCATCTTTAACTTCATAATTTGGTACATGTTTTTCAACTGCTGCATCAACACTATTAGGAGTTAAAACTTCCATAGATTCTCCACAACAAATCATACCACAATTATTACACTTACAATCTTTAAATACTTTTACATAAGCTCCACAATTTTTACATCTTTTAATTAATAATTCTCTCATACTATCTCTCCTCTTTTTCTAAAATATCTCTTGCCGCAATCAAACCAGTAGCCGCAGCAGTAACAATATTTCCTGCTTTACCAGCTCCATCACCAACAAAATAAATATTTTTATCCTTTAATTTCATATTATTATCTGTATCTATTTCATTACTAAAAAATTTTATTTCAGGACCATAAAGTAATGTCTCACCGTTATTAACACCAGGAATAATTTTATCAAGAGTCTCAAGTCCTTCTATAATATTTTTAATAATCCTATGAGGTAAAACCAAAGCAAGATCTCCTGCGACAACATCCTTTAAAGTTGGTTCAATAAAACCTTTCTTTATACGATGCATATTACTTCTTCTCCCCATTTTTAAATCTCTAAGAGTTTGTAAAATAGGTTTACCATCTCCTAAAGTATTCGCAATCTTCGCAATACTTTCACCATATTCACGAGTATTAGTAACTGGTTCAGTTAAACTAACACGTGAAATAAAAGCAAAGTTAGAATTATTTGATTTAATATCTTTTAAAGCATGCCCATTAACACAAATATAACCATTATAATTTTCTTTGGCAACAAATCCTCCAGGATTAGTACAAAAAGTTCTTATTTGATCTCCATAAGTATCAGTTTTAATAAATATAGTTGGATCATAAATAACATTTGTTATAGGTGCTAAAATCTCTTTTCTAACCTCAACCCTAACACCAATCTCTATACTTTGAGAAGTATATTGAATATTATATTTATCCGCAAACTCTTGAACCCATTTCGCACCAGTTCTACCGGGTGCTACAATAACGTATCTACCATTTACAGATTTAACATCCTTTCCTTTTCTATATTTAACTTCACATCTATCTTTATTATATATAACATCTTCTACATCAGCATTTTCCAAAACATCAACATTATTCTTAACTAAATAATCAGTAAATTTTTTTATATAAGTAGGTAACTTATCACTACCTAAATGTTTTTGTTTAATAATGAGAAGACTAGCACCCACTCTTGCAATTTTCTCTTCAAGTTCTAGCGCTTCATCCATATTAGTTGGATAAATCTCAGAATCCATTCCAAATTTATTAAAAATTTCTTCAGTATCATCTATAATCTTAAATGCTTCACTTCTATCTAAATATTTAAATAAATCAGATTTCCCAAGTTTAGGAATAAAATTAAGTTTTCCATCAGAGAAAGTACCTGCACCTCCATATCCAGAAAGTATTGCACATGGATTACAATTTAGACAAATACTATCTTTATTTTTATTCATCGGACAAACTCTTTTATCCGCAAGTCTTCCTTTATCAAGAAGCAAAATCTTTAAATTTTTATTTTTTAAAGAAAGTTCATATGCACTAAAAAGTCCAGCTGGTCCTGCTCCTACGATAATTACATCATACATAAAAAAACACCACCCTAACAAATTCATTATAACATTATACCTAAAAAAACAAAAGTAATGAAAAGAATTTTATAAAAATAATAAAACTTATAGTATAATTATAATAGGAGGGTCATAATGAGTAAAAGAGATTTAAAAAAAATAATAACTAGTTTAATAATACTTACTGTAATAGGTATATCTACTGTCTTAACATCTTTAAAACCTACTACTTCAAGTAATAATACTCAAGAATCTATAAAAGTAGATGCAGATGCTCTGAAAGTATATTTTTTAGATGTAGGACAAGCAGATTCTATCTTAATACAAGATCAAAATGAATTTATGCTAATAGATGCAGGAAATAATGAAGATGGAGAAAATCTAGTAGAGTACTTTAAATCACTAGGAATAACTAAATTTAAATATGTAATTGGAACCCATCCTCATGAGGATCATATTGGAGGAATGG
The DNA here is from genome assembly GCA_947632065.1 of uncultured Bacilli bacterium. Classification (GTDB taxonomy): domain Bacteria; phylum Bacillota_I; class Bacilli_A; order RF39; family UBA660; genus CANRDQ01. Next base: position 21,705 of record CANRNO010000012.1, read on the forward strand.
ATGATATTATAAATAACTTTGATATAGAAAAATATTATATGCCAGATGCTATCACAACTACTAGAACTTTTGAAAGTGTACTTGATGCTTTAAGTAATAAAAATTTACAATTTGATGTACCAGAAGAAGATGAAGTAGTAACTTTAAATAATGCTACTATTAAATTTTTACATTCAGAAGATGGAAAAAGTGATTTAAATGATACATCTATTGTTTTAAGAATGACTTATGGAAGTAAAAAGTTTTTATTCACAGGAGATGCCACTAGTAATATAGAAAAGAAAATAATAAACAAAGATATATCAAGTGATGTTTTAAAAGTAGGTCATCATGGTTCACAATATAGTACAACAGAAGATTTTCTAGATAAAGTAAATCCAAAATATGCAATTATTTCAGTAGGAAAAAATAACACTTATAATCACCCAAGAGAAGAAACTTTAAATAAATTAGAAAAAAGAAATATAAAACTTTATAGAACAGATAAAGATGGAACAATCATTGCTACAACTAACGGAGAAGAAATAAAATTTGAAACAACAAAAACAGATTTGGATGGTGAATAAAATGAAATATGCAATAGATAAAATAGAAGAAAATATTGCTATACTTGAAGATATAAATACAAAAGAAAAAAAAGAGATAAATATAGCAAATTTACCAAAAGATATAAAAGAAGGAAGTATTTTAGTATTTAAAGATAATAAATATATATTAGATAAAAAAGAAGAAGAAAAAAGAAGAAAAATTATTTTAGAAAAATTTAATAAATTAAAAAGGAAAGATTAATTTTCTTTTTTGTATGAATAAAAATAAATAGTAAATACTAAATATGAAGGTGATAAAATGAAAAAAGTAGTAATAATAGGTTGTGGAAAAGTAGGAATAACTTATGCTTATTCATTAATAAATACAAAAATGAATTTAGATGAAATAATTCTTATAGATAAAGATAAAGAAAAAATTATTGGAGATTATCTAGATTTAAAACATTCTATCTGTTTTAGTGAAAATGATTTAACTATTAAAATAGGAGATTATAAAGATGTAGAAGATGCTGATATAATTTGTATAACCGCAGGAGTACCACAAAATATTAATAATACAAGATTAGAAGATATAGAACAATCAAAAAAAATATTCCAAGATATAACAGATAAATTAAAAAAATATAAATTTAATGGTATTTATTTAATTGCTAGTAATCCTAATGATGTAATGTGCTATTCTATTCACAAATATTTAGGATACAATCCTAATAAAATTTTAGGAAGTGGAGTAAGTTTAGACACTTCAAGATTTATTGAAATACTATTAGATAAAGGATATCAAACAGATGGTTATGTTTTAGGAGAACATGGAGATAGTTCCTTTATACCATGGAATTGTTTTACAGTAGATGAAAAAAATTCTAATGAAGTTTTAACTAAAGAAGAACAAAACGAAATATTAAAAGAAGTCCATAACAGTAGTAAAGAAATTATCAAAAGTAAAAATGCAACATATTATGGAGTCGCAACTAACTTAACAAGAATTACAAAATGTATTTTAGATAACATAAAATATACAATGCCACTATCTTGTTATGATAAAGAAAATGATGTGTTTATAGGAAATATCGCAACAATAAATAAAGAAGGACTACAAGAAAAAATAAAATTAGATTTAACAGAAACAGAAAAAAGTGAATACGAAAATTCAGTTAATATATTAAAAGAATATAACGAAAAATTATAATAAATATACTATTATTAAATGAATAGTATTTTTTTATAGTCAAATTTTTTTTTATATGTTAAGATTAAATTAGGGGGAAGTAGTATGGACCAATTAAAAAAAGAAATAGAAGAATTATTTATAAGAATGAAGAAACCTCTTTCATTAGAGAAAGTATTCATCGCAACTCAAGCTGATACAGAAAAAAAGAAAAATCAAGTAAAAGAAATAATTCAAGAAAAAATTACAAACAATGAATTATATTCAACACAAGACGGATACATTTTAATATATAAAACCACAAAAAGAGTAGGAATATATCATGATAATGGCAATAACAAATTTATTGTAATTGATAATAAACAGTATCCAGTATTAGAAGATAAAACAAATCATGCCATAGATAGAGATAAAGTATTAGTAGATATCCCCGCCTTTGGTTTAATTGGAAAAAATCTAACAGAAAGTGAAAAAACATTAAAAAAGACAAAAGCAACTATTATAGAAAAAATAATAGATAGAGACTTAGATAATATAATTGGTACAGTATATCAAGAAGATAATAACTATTTTGTAATGCCCATAAAAGAAGGACAACAAAAATTAAAAATTTTATTAGACGGTAATAATTATAAAGAAGGAGAAAAAGTATTTGTTAAAATAAAAGAAGATAAAGATTCCATAAACACAAATATATATAATACTATATTAGTAGAAAAAATAAACTTACAAGAAAAAATGGATAAAGTATTATTAGAAGCATATAAATTTGGAATATATAAAACATTTACAGAAGAAACAAAAGAACAACTTAAAAATATCCCAGACAAAGTAAGAAATGAAGATAAAATAGGTAAAGCAGATCTTACAAATTGGGAAATATTCACAATAGATGGTGATAATACTAAGGATATAGATGATGCTATTTCACTATACGAAGATAAAAATGGAAATACAGTTTTAGGAATACATATAGCATACCCAGCTTATTACATAGAAAAAGGAAGTCCTTTATATAAAGAAGCCCTACAAAAAGGAATAAGTTGTTATCCGACAAGTAGTAGAGTATTTCCTATGTTACCAAAAAAACTATCAAACGGAATATGCTCATTAAATCCAAATGTAGAACGCCTTGCATTATCATATATAATTACATTTGATAAAGATGCTAACGTAATAGATTATAAAATAATGGAAAGCATTATAAAATCAAATATCCAAATGACCTATAATAAGGTAGAAGATTTATTAAATAAAAATATAGTACATAAAGGATATGAAGAACATAAAGATACTTTATTTAAAATGAGAGATCTTGCTAAAAAACTAGAAGAAAAAAGAAAAAAACGTGGAGCACTAAATTTAGATACTAAAGAGGTAAAAATAGTTTTAGATAAAGAAGGTAAAGTATCTAAAATAGAAGAAAGAGAAAGAAGAGAAGCAGATAAAATAATAGAATCCTTTATGGTTGTAAGTGCCGAATGTTATGCAAAGTTTTGTAAAAAAAATGAAATACCATGTGTTTATAGAAATCATGATGTTCCATTACAAGAAAATATAAATAAACTTATAAAAGAATTAGAATTATATGGAATCAACTACCCTGATGATGTTAACGTTAACGATAATAATAGTATTCAAAAATTTTCTGAATATATAAGCAAACATGATACTTCGAACCAAGTATTAACAGGAATGTTTATTAGAAATTTAAGAAAAGCAAACTTTGGAGTAGAAAATATAGGACACTGTGGTCTAGCTAGTCCAGGACATGTACCAAACACATCTCCTATGCGAAGAGGAAATGATTTTATAGATCAATATGTACTAATGGATATGTATTTAAGTAAAATATCATCACCACAAATAAAAGAAGAAATAGAAAAAAATATCCCTGTATTTAATAAACACAAAATAACAAACTTAGTTATATCAAATAACCTACCTCAAAAAATAGATAAAAATTTATCATTAAAAAGAAATAAATGGACAAAAATACTAACTGTTTTAACAGAACATTTTTCAGTACAAGAAGTAAAAGCCAACAAATGTGAAAGATCAGTATGCCAAATGGAAATGGTAGAAAAAATGAAAGAAGAAGTAGGAAAAGATTGCACAGGAACAATAATAGGATTAAGCAAAAAAAATATTACAATTTTATTGGATAATTCAGTAGAAGTAATATTACCAATAGAAAACTTAGCAGAAGAAGATTGTAGATATGATAGAAAACTGGGATATATTAAAACAAAAGAAAACAACTATTTCTTTGGAGATAAAGTAAAAGTTAGAATAGAAGATGCTAATACAGAAGATAGAAAAATATATTGTAATTTACAAGAAAAAATAAAAGAAAATGATGCATGTCGAGAAAATATAAAAAAATATACAAAATAAATTATTGGAGGGTTCGAAATGAAAGAAAAAATACAAAGAGTACTATATGCAACTAAAGATTATTTATCACTTGATGACATATTTTATTTAACAGGAACAACAACCGAAGAAGAAAAACAAGAAGTAAAAAATTATTTACAAAAACAAGTAGAAGATTATGAAATAGATTTTCAAAACGAAAAATATATTTTAATGAGAAAAACATCTAAAAGAAAAGGAATTTTTCTATCAGGAAAAGATTATGATACAGTTTATGTTGGAAATGAAGAATTTATATTAGAAAAAGATGAAAAACATAATGCCATAGATAAAGATGAAGTGTTAGTAAATATTCCTTATCTAGAGTACAATAGAACAAATAAGAAAAAAAGAAAGAAGAAAAAAGAAAAACTAAATCATATAACAATAGAAAAAGTCATCAACAGAAACTTAGACACATTAATAGGACAAGTATATCAAAAAGATGATAAATATTATTTAAGTCCAGATGATAAAGACAAAAGAAAATTAAAAATAGAATTAAAAGGAGAAGATTTTAATCCTGGAGAAAAAGTATTTGTTAAAGTAAATCAAAATAAACAATCTTTAGAAAATAATATCTACCATACAGAAATAGAAGAAAAAATAGGATTTTTAAACGAACCAGAAACTGATATTCAAATGGTGGCATATAAACTAGGAATATATAAAGGTTTTTCTAAAGAAACTTTAGAAGAACTACAAGAAATTCCAAATGAAGTAAGAGATGAAGATAAAATAGGTAAAGCAGATCTTACAAATTGGGAAATATTCACAATAGATGGTGATGATACAAAAGATATAGATGATGCTATTTCACTATATGAAGATAAAGATGGAAATACAGTTTTAGGAGTACATATAGCATACCCTGCTTATTATATAAAAAAAGATGGAGCTATCTATCAAGAAGCATTACAAAAAGCAACAAGCTGTTATCCAACAAGTAGTAGAGTATTCCCTATGTTACATCCTAAACTATCAAATGGAATATGCTCACTAAATCCAAATGTAGAACGTCTTGCATTATCATATATAATTACATTTGATAAAGATGCTAATGTAATAGATTATAAAATAATGGAAAGCGTTATAAAGTCAAATATTCAAATGACTTATAGTAAAGTAAATGATTTATTAGAAAGAAATATAATACATGAAGGATATGAAGAACATAAAGAAACTTTATTTAAAATGAAAGAATTATCAGATAAATTACAATTAAAAAGAAAAGAAAGAGGAGAATTAAATATTTTAAGTAAAGAATTAAAAATATCCTTAGACAAAGAAGGAAAAGTATCTTCTATAGGTGTTAAAGAAACAACCCCATCAGACAGAATAATCGAATCCTTTATGGTATCAAGTGCTGAATGTTATGCAGATTTTTGTAAAAAATATGAAATACCATGTGTTTATAGAAATCATCAAGTTCCTGAAATTTATAAAATCAATAAATTCTTAGAACTTCTAGATTTATGTGGATTACCATATAAAGAAAAAATAGATTGTAATAGTTATACAAGTATTCAACAATTATCAAATTTCGTAAATGAAAGTGGACCAGTTTCTCAAGTATTAATAAACAAATTTATAAGAAGTCTAGAAAAAGCAGACTTTGGTCTTGAAAATATAGGACATAGTGGTCTAGCTAGTCCAGGACATGTACCAAACACATCTCCAATACGAAGAGGTAATGATTTTATAGATCAATATGTACTTCAAGATATGTACTTATATAGAGTAAATTCTCAAGTAGTAAAAAAACAAGTAGAAGAAAAAATACCAGCTTTACAAAATAAAGGTATCAAAAATTTACAAATAAATGCTAATATGAAATGGTATAGTACAGAAGAATTATCTTTAAAAAGGACTGGATGGAATGAAGAAATAGATTCAATAACAGAACATCTATCAATTCAAGAAATAAATGCAGATAGATGTGAGAGAATTGTTAATAGAATGAAAATTGCAGAAAAAATGAAAGATGAAAAAGGAAGAGTTTATGAAGGAATAATAAGTGGTTTTGATAAACACCATATTCATATCCAATTAGATAATTTAGTTGAAGGCTCTATAGATATTCATAAATTACCTGGTAATCATATATATAATGAAAAATTAAATTACATAAAATCTTCAAATAATAAAGATAATTATTACTTTGGAGATAGAATAAAAGTATCAGTGAAATCTGCAAATAAAAAATTAGGAATAGTAGAATTTAATCTAGAAGAAAAAACAGAAGAAAATAGTGTTTGTAAAGAAGCAATAAATCAAAAGACAATGACAAAAACAAAATAGAAAACTTAGGTTTTCTATATGCCGACTTAGCTCAGTTGGTAGAGCAACTCATTCGTAATGAGTAGGTCAAAGGTTCAAATCCTTTAGTCGGCACCATTGGGAAATCTGGTCGAACTTTTTTCGACATTGATATATAGGTCAACCTAAAAATAGGTTGATTTTTC
>CANRNO010000013.1 GCA_947632065.1 uncultured Bacilli bacterium
CAAAGTCCTTTCTAAATATATTTTAACATATTTCTATGTTCTTTTTATTTAGTGTGAACTTTAAAGGTATTATAATCGAAATCTACTTTTTTATATGATCTTATTCTTCTGGTTTTGTATATTCTGCTTTTCCACATCCTAAATATATATGAGTAAAACCAGGGAAGAAAATTAATGCTAATGTACAACCTAGACCTTTACCAAAAGCTTTTGATAACATATATGGTTGATGAATCATTGGATAAAGATTAGCAATTGGTATTAAGCATAATAGTATTAACCAAGGTGATTCTCCACTTATTTTGAAAAGTATAATTATGTTATAAATAGGTATAATTGATTTCCATCCAGCAACACCAGCTTTAGTAAACATCTTCCACATACCAATTATTTCAAGTATATAAACTACTATAGCAATAGTATATATAATAGTTACAATAGCTCCAATAATTCCTCCAGTAAGTAAAGCATCATTTTTTGATAAACCAGATAAATCTACATTCTCCATAAGAACTCCTCCTTTCTTATTATTGATTACATTTTCCCATTTTTATAAAAAAATGTCAATATTTGTCTTATTTCAGTTTAAATTTTACATTTATATCTTCATTACTTATCTCTTCTAAATTATCAATATATCCAATTTTAGTATAACTATAAGAAGTATCAAAACTTTTATAAAAAATAACTAAACAATTATCCTCATATAACATTACGTCCCCCTTATTAATATGTTTAGGATTTAATGAATGAGTAGGGTAGTTTTTATCTAAATAAAAATATTTCTCATTCCCATTTAATTCTTTCATATCTAAATCAAGTGGTAAATCTTTAAATAACTCTCTTGTTGTCTTATTATCTTCTAATACTAGAGTATAATTTTTATTATTGATAGTAACCATTATTTCATTAGTAAATTTAGTAGTAGTCTTATCTTTAATTTTATTGTCTTCTTTATGATAATTATTAGATATTAAAATAAAAATACCTATAATTAAAATTATTATCAATATAATAAATATGATTTTTTTCATAATTTCTCCATTTTATATAAATTTAAAAGTAGGTATAAAGTATAATTTGATACCTACTTTTATTTTATTAGATATTTTATTTATTTTTCTTTTTACTTTTAACTGTTATTGCTATAACTTCAACTATTGCGAAAACTGTCCAAAATACTCCATCTCCAAAAAGAGATTCAACACCTTTGTTGCAGAAAAATTCTACATAGAACCAAAGAGCTGCAACTGCTTGCCATAACGCTGTTTCATATTTTTCACAAAAACGATTAAATTTGTCCATTTCTAATACTCCTTCCACTAATTCTTTATATGTTAGCACTTGAGTTAATATGAAAATACATACAATACCCATCGACTAACTTATGCCTGTATTATAACTAATTTAATTAGTTTTGTCAATTTAAAAGAAGCCAATTTGGCTTCTAAAAAACATTGTACTTATACAAATTATTTATCATCTTCTAAAAAATATTTAGCTATCTTTTCATAATTATCTTGACTGTTAAGACAAGTATCAATTAAATAACTTTTTTTGTTATGATTTTGATATTCTTTGATACCTCTAATATAAAAATCTTTATTTCTATCTTCAATATAAAATGGAATAATATCATTATATAAACATTCTCTAAACATAATCATACGGCCTACACGACCATTTCCATCTTGAAATGGATGAATACGCTCAAACCTAACATGAAATTCTATTATGTCTTCAATAGTTTTATTTGAAATATTATCATACCATTTTAATAAATCTTTCATATCAGTAGAAACATCTTTAGGAAGTGAAGTAGTGATATTACCTACAAAGTTCTTTTTTTGTTTATATTCTCCAACATTAAACCATTCTTTTTCACTTTCTTTTAAAGTCCCATTTTTTAAAATGAAGTGAAACTTTTTTATCATTTCTTCTGATAATTTATCTTCAATAGTATCTAACATATATTTAAATAAAGTAAAATGATTACTAGTTTCTGTTGCATCTTTTAAAACAATTACTTTATCTTCAGTTGTTAAAATAGTTCCTGTATCATAAATACTCGCAGTCTCATCAAAAGTAATAGTAGATCCTTCAATATAATTATTATGGTAAGCAAATTCTAATTGAGTTTTATGATATAAATTTCCTGATAAATTAATTTTTCTTTGTTCTATTAATGCTTCCTTTATTTCTTTTGCTCCCATTCTTGACCTCCTAAAAGTTCTATTTATCTCATTAATATTATACCAGGAAATAACTATAAAATATAAAGTTTATTTATTTTGGTAGTTGAAAAGGTAGTTGAGAGTAAAATAAAAAACTTGAAACCTTTATAAAATAAAAAAGCGGAGCCAAATTGGCTCCTTCAGGGGGTTCGGTTGAATATAATCTCACTAAATCGTGAGATATAATCGGCGTGATATCTATCACGCATTTTAATCATAAATTAAATTTTAAAATTTGTCAATTACTTATTAAAAATTATTTTAATTTACAGTTAAATAAATAATAAAAATTATTGTAAGTATATAATATAATTTGTTATAATAACTAAGAAGAAGGTGATAAAATGTTGACGTTAGATAGAATATATTTAGCAGAAAAAATTTTAAAAGAAGTAATAAGAGAGACTGATATGATTTATGCACCTAATATAAAGTCGGATGCAAATATTTATTTAAAAACTGAAAACTTACAAGTAACAGGATCTTTTAAAATAAGAGGATCATACTTTAAGATTAGTCAGTTAACAGATAAAGAAAAAGAAAAAGGAGTAATAGCGTGTTCTGCAGGTAATCATGCACAAGGAGTTGCACTTGCAGCTACTAAAAATAAAATAAAAAGTATTATTTGCTTACCAGATGGAGCGCCTATTTCTAAAATAGAAGCAACTAAAAACTATGGAGCAGAAGTTCATTTAGTAAAAGGTGTCTATGATGATGCTTATAATAAAGCATTAAAATTAAAAGAAGAAAAAGGATATACATTTATTCATCCATTTAATGATTTAGATGTAATCGCAGGTCAAGGTACAATTGGACTTGAAATATTAAAACAACTTCCAAATGTTGATGTAGTAGTTGTCCCAGTAGGTGGAGGAGGATTAATATCAGGAATTGCCTATGCCATAAAAAATATTAATCCTAAATGTAGAATTTATGGAGTACAAGCAGAAGGTGCTCCTAGTATGAAAGAATCCATAAAAGAAGGTAAAATAGAAACATTATCAAAAGTACAAACAATCGCAGATGGAATCGCAGTCAAAACACCAGGAGATAATACATTCTCTATTGTTAGAGAATATGTAGATGATATAGTTACAGTAACAGATGATGAAATAGCTCTTGCTATTCTAACTTTACTTGAACAACAAAAGCTAATATCAGAAGGAGCAGGAGCAACCACACTCGCAGCTATTTTATCAAATAAAATTCCAAATATTAAAGGAAAAAATGTTTGTTGTCTAATATCAGGAGGAAATATAGATGTTTCCATACTATCAAGAGTAATAGAACGTGGTCTAAAAATGAGTGGTAGAAAGTCATATATCACAATTGCTCTTTCAGATAAACCAGGACAGTTAGCGGACGTATCTAGAATAATTGCAAAAACCGGAGCAAACGTTACAAGTATAAATTACGACAGCACAGATCTAGACATGAACATAACAGATTGCTTTTTGAAAATAGAAGTAGAAACAAGAAATAGAGAACATATAAAAGAAATTAAAAAAGCCTTAAAAGAAGCAGGCTTTGAAGTATGTAAATAGGAGGAAAATATGAAATATTTAAACACAGATAAAGCACCACTTGCAATCGGACCATATACACAAGCAGTAGAAGCACATGGACTACTTTACACAAGTGGACAAATCGCAATTAATCCAGAAACTAATGAAGTAGATGCTAAAACAATAAAAGAACAAACCACACAAGTTTGTGAAAATCTAAAAGCAATTTGTAAGAATGCCAATACAGATATTACCAAAACAATCAAGACAACTTGCTTTTTAAAAGATATAAATGACTTTACAGAATTTAACGAAATATATGGACAATACTTTACAAATAAACCTGCTAGAAGTTGTGTTGCTGTAAAAGATTTACCTAAAGGTGTTTTATGTGAAATAGAATTAATCGCAGAACTTTAAAATTAGAACACAAAGTGTTCTTTTTCTATGTACAAAATTAAAGATAAATGATAAAATTATTAGAAGTTTCATCTGATTGGAGGTAGTCTTATGCAGTTAGAAAAAATAAAAAAAATAAATGATATAAAAAAACTATCACTACAAGAAAAAAGAGAACTATCAGAAGAAATAAGAGAATTTTTAATAGAAAAAGTATCTAAAAATGGAGGACATCTTGCAAGTAATCTTGGAGTAGTAGAACTCACTATAAGTCTTTGTGATGTCTTTGATTTTACTAAAGATAAAATAGTTTTTGATGTAGGACATCAAAGTTATGTATATAAAATTTTAACAGGAAGAAAAGAAAAATTTGATACTTTAAGAAAATACCAAGGATTAAGAGGATTTCCATATAAAAAGGAAAGTCCTTATGATTACTTTGAAACAGGTCATAGTAGTACTTCTATTTCTACTACTGTTGGAATGGCCCGAGCAAGAGATTTAAATCATGACAAATATAATATAATTGCTGTAATAGGAGATGGTTCTATTTCAAATGGAATGAGTCTAGAAGCAATAAATGATATAGGGTTCAATAAAACAAAGTTAATAATAGTTTTAAATGATAATGGTATGAGTATTTCTAGTAATGTAGGAGGAATATCTAGTTATTTAAGTGAACTTAGTTTAAATGAAAAATACATAAAACTAAAAAATAAAATTAAATATTCTCTAGATGATACTAAATTAGGGAATAAATCATTTAAAATAATGTCTAGAGTAAAAGATGGAGTAAAAAAGTTTTTAGTACCCTCAAAATACTTTGAAGATATGGGACTTACTTATATCGGACCAATAGATGGTCATAATATTAAAGAAATGGAAAAGGTTTTAAGAAGAGCTAAAAAAATAAATGATCCAGTTATTATTCATGTAGTAACTAAAAAAGGAAAAGGTTATACTCCAGCAGAAATTTCTCCTTCAAAATATCATGGTGTTTCAAAGTTTGATAAAAATATAGGAATAGAAAATAAAAATAATAAGACATACTCCAGTGAATTTGGTAGAGTAGTAACAAAACTTGCAGAAACTAACAAAAATATAGTCACAATAACTGCTGCTATGAAAGATGGAGTAGGACTAAAAGAATTTTCAAAAAAATTTCCAGATAGATTTTTTGATGTAGGTATTTCTGAAGAACATGCAGTAACCCTTGCCGCAGGAATGTCCTCATCTGGCCTAAAACCAATTTTCGCAGTATATTCAACTTTTCTTCAAAGAGGATTTGATCAAATAATACATGATGTTTGTATGCAACACTCTAATGTCATTTTTGCACTCGACAGATCAGGCTTAGTTGGACAAGATGGAGAAACACATCAAGGAATTTTTGATTTATCGTATCTTTCAATAATTCCTAATATGAATATATTATCTCCAAAATGTATAGAAGAGTTAGAAATATTATTAAAATGGAGTCTAAAACAAAACTTCCCAATCGCAATAAGATATCCAAGAGGTAGTGATGAAATATCTCTAAAGCCAATAAAAAGAGTAAATTTAGGTTGTTGGGAGTATTTAAATAAAGGAAAAAATTTAACTATAATCGCAACAGGTAAAATGGTATCTAAAGCCTATCAAATTATAAAAGAAGATAATTTAGATGTAACACTTATTAATGCAGTATTTATAAAACCACTTGATAAAAAAACTTTAAAAGAAATAGTTAAAAGAAAAGATAATGTCCTAACACTAGAAGATAATTTAATTAATGGTGGTATGGGCCATAATATTTTACTTGAATTAAATAAATTAAATTATAAAGGAAATATAAAAATATTAGGGTTTGATGATAAATTTATTGAACAAGGAACAATAGAAGAATTATTTAAAAAAGAACACTTAGATAATGAAAGTATAAAAAAACAAATATATAAATTACTAAAAAGATAAATATACTATTTATTAAATTTATGATAAAATAATTGTTGTATTTTATTAAATGTGGAGTGATAATATGAAAATTATTATAGTAGGCATTGGAAAACTCGGTGAGTATTTAGCGAGATCTCTAGTAAGAGATGGTAATGAAGTAACATTAATAGATTTAAATTTTAATAAAACAAAAGATTTAATTAATAATGAAGATGTAAACTATATCTGTGGAAATGGACTTGATTCAGATGTTTTATTAGAAGCAGGAATTGTAGATGCTAATTTATTAATAAGTGTTACAAATAAAGATGAACAAAATGTTATGTGTTCTTTACTTGGAAAAACTTTAGGTTGTAGGCATACAATCGCAAGAATACGTACTCCAGAATATTCAAACTCAATGAGTATTTTAAAAGAAAAATTAGGCCTTTCTATGGTAATAAATCCAGAATTACTCACAGCTGCAAAAATCGCAAGAGCTCTAAGTATTCCAAGCGCAGTAGATGAAACAACTTTCTTTAAAGGAAGGATACAAGTAGTAACTTTAAAAGTAAAAGAAGATAGTAATTTAATAGGAGAAACTTTAAATAGTCTATCAAAAAAATTCGATCAATTAATAATTTGTGCTATTGAAAGAGAAAACAAAACAATTATTCCACAAAAAGATACAGTATTCCAAGAAAATGATAAAGTTCATATTACTGGTTCTCACAAATTTATAAATAAATTTTTAACTTATGCAAATTTAATAAAAAGAAAAGTTAAAAAAGTAATGATTTGTGGTGGTAGTGATACTGCAATATATTTAACTAATATTTTAATAAGTATGGGAATATCTGTTAGAATAATAGAAGTAGATGAACAAAGATGTAAAGTATTAAGTGAAAAACTACCAGGAGCATTAATTATTAATGGAGATATGTCTGATCAAAATGTTTTACGTGAAGAAGGATTAGAAGAAGTAGATGCTATTATAACTCTTACTAGTATTGATGAAGAAAATATAGTATGTTCTATGTTCGCTTCTATGAATAATGTTCCAAAAATTATTACTAAAATAAATCATATTCAATTAGATGGAGTAATAGAAAAAGCAAACATTGATACAGTAATAACTCCTCATAAGATTGCTAATAATCAAATAGTTCAATATGTAAGAGCTAAAAGACATGGAGAAAAGAGTAGTTGTGAGGCTATTTATAAATTTGATAATGATACATTTGAAATGTTAGAATACAAAATAGAAGAAGACTTTAAAGGTGTCGGTAAAAAAATAAAAGATATGAAAATAAAAGACGGAATAATAATAGTTGCAATATTAAGAGGTAAAAAAGTAATATTCCCTAATGGTTCACATGAAATATTAGAAAAAGATACAATTGTTGTAATAGATAAAAATGATACTGTTAGAGAAATAAATGATATTATGAGGTAGATTATGAAAAAAAAGATAATATATAAATACTTAGGAAAAGTATTAAAAACATTTTCTACACTATTATTATGTCCAATTATAGTAAGTATAATTTATAAAGAACATATCACACCCTTTTTAATACCATTTTTTATAAGTCTTATATTAGGATGTTTACTTGATAATATAAAAGTAAAAAATAAAACATTATATGCCAAAGATGGTTTTTCCATAGTAGCACTCTCTTGGATATTAATAAGTATAATAGGTGCTATACCATTTATGATGGAAGTAAAACTTTCTTTCTTTGATGCTTTCTTTGAAGCAGTATCAGGATTTACAACAACAGGAGCAACCATCTTTAAAAATGTAGAAGTCCTACCTCAAAGTATTCTTTTCTGGAGAAGTTTTACTCACTTCATTGGAGGAATGGGAGTACTTGCTTTTGTCATGGCAATAATACCTTTATCTAAAGATGATAAATCTATGCATATTTTAAAAGCAGAAATGCCTGGACCATCAGTTGCCAAACTAGTACCAAGTCTAAAGAAAACACTATTTTATTTATATGGAATATATATAGTATTAACTTTAACAGAAATAATTTTATTAATGTTTGGAGGACTAGACTTATTCCATAGTATGTTAATATCTTTTGGAACCGCAGGAACAGGAGGCTTCTCATATCTTAATACATCACTTGCAACCTTCTCATTATTTAATAAATATGTAGTTGCCATATTCATGTTCTTATTTGGAGTAAACTTTAATATTTATTTCTTAATAGTAATAATGAAAGACTTTAAAACTGCCCTAAAAAGTGAAGAATTAAGAATGTATATATTACTTTATATATCCGCAGTAATATTTGTATTTATAAATACTTATAGTATGTTTTCAAATATTAGTGAAGCCTTATCTTCTACAGTATTTCATATAAGTTCTTTTATGACTAGTACAGGCTATAGTGTAGGGGATGTAAATATATATCCAACTTCTTGTAGAATAATAGTCTTACTATTAATGTTAATAAGTGCTTGTGCCGGAAGTACTTGTGGAGGTTTTAAAGTATCAAGATTAGTAATATGTCTAAAAACTATAAAAAGAGATTTATTAAAAACTCTACATCCAAATAGTGTTCACACTATAAAGTTTGAAGGTAAAAGAATAGATGAAGAAGTAATTAATGGAACATGTACATTTTTATTTCTATATGTAGTATTAATAGGGATAGTAATGCTATTTGTAAGTTTTGATGGCTACTCACTAGAGACTACTATAAATGCAGTATTCACAACGTTTGCTAATGTAGGACTAGCATTTAAAATATCTAACTTCGCAGCATTCTCAGCCTTATCAAAATTTGTTCTAAGTATAGGAATGTTACTAGGAAGACTAGAACTTTTCCCAATATTAGTATTATTTTCTAATATTAGAAAATAAATAGGAGGAAGTAAAATGAAAACAATAGGAATTATTTTAAGAAGTTTTAAATCAAGTTTTAGAGAAATACCACTATACGGTATAAGAGATGATCTAATAAAATTCTTAATTAAATATAATGATATAAATATAATATGTATTCCCGTTTTTTTTGAAAATGAAAATGAACTTGAAAGAATAAAAAATACATTAAATCTTTGTGATGGAATAATATTCCCAGGAGGAATAGGAATAAAAGATATGGATTTAAAAATAATGAAATATTTATATGATATAGATAAACCAACATTAGGAATATGTCTTGGTATGCAGATAATGGGAAAAACATTTAATGGAGAAGTTATAGAAAATGGTGCAGATAAATCACATGATGGAACATATTCATATACTCACAAGATAACAATAGATAAAACAAGTAAATTATATGAAATAATGGGTAAAGAAAAAATAATAGTAAATAGTAGACATCAAGATTATGTAAAAAGTACAACTTTAAAATGTACTGCAGTAAGTGATGATAATTTAATAGAAGCCATAGAAGATAAAAATAAAAAGTTCTTCATAGGTGTACAATGGCATCCAGAATCAATGATTGATGATGAATATAGTAATAAATTATTTGATAGTTTTATAAAAAGTTTATAAGAATTGCTCCAAATAGTTCTATAGAAAAAGAAATAGACAAATTAAAAAGTTATCCAATTGGATAACTTTATTTATTTTTTAATCATTTTATAAGTTTTAACATTATCTTGTGTATAAGTCTTATCATCATCTACATAAGCAACACCATGTTGATAACGTCCATCATTAGGAATATTTTTAATAGTGTTTCCATACATAGCGATGTAAGGATTAATGTCTTTTAATCTACTAGCTTGAGTAGAGTAGAAATCTGGATTAGTTAAAACATCTCCATAATTACTAATATGACTTAAAGGTATACCACTATTTACAAGTTGTTCCATAAGTGGAGTATATAAATCAACAAGTAAAATACCTTCATCAGTTCTACGATAATGTCCTTCCCATACTTCTTCATTACTCATCCAAGCAGGTCTAAATTCTTTATCGTTTGGATTATAATAAGGTTCAATCCAATCAAATGGAGAAATATCAACATAAATATCTTCAGGATCTCCACCTAAAATATCAATAATTTTCTCTGGAACTTTTTCATTTATATGAGCACCAGCACAGAATGTAGAAGTAGCCTCCATTGTTTTTAAATTCATCGCAATAACATTAGCAGCACCACTAATATTAAAACCAATCGCAGTACCAAACTCTGCAGTATCAGGTCTCATTTTAATAGTATCAGCATACACATCATAATCATATAAATCTTCATACTTTAAAACATCTTCTCTTGTTAATGTATAACTAGTACCTCTTTCTTTACCTTGTAAAGACATAAAAAGTCTTTTAATTGGGAAACCAACCATATCAGCAACCTTCTTTTTATTATCCCTCATAATCTCTCCTCTACGAGTAGCGTCCATTCCTTCAGGATAAAAAGCTGCAGCTGAATTCATTTGACCATCTTTTACAGTAGTATGCCATACCGCAAATTGAAAATCTTTATTATACTTTTCCATTATTTTACCTCCATTACTAAAAAAGTATCTATATTATACCATAAATCTCTTAGAAAATCAATGTATTTTGCTGAAAGTAGTTAAAGATGATATAATTAAATAGAAAAAAGTGTGGTGATACAATGGATGTTTTTGTAATAGGCGCAGGCGCAAGTGGACTTGTAAGTGCTATTAAAGCAAAAGATGCTGGATGTAATGTAACAATATTAGAAAGAAACAATAAATGTGGAAAAAAACTTTTACTAACGGGAAATGGTCGTTGTAATTTTTATAATGAAAATCAAGATATAAAACATTATCATTCAAGTAATATAGATTTATTTAAAGAAATATTAGAAAGTAAAAAGGATGAAATATTACCTTTCTTTAAAGATTTAGGAATAGTCTATAAAAATAATAATGGTTATTACTATCCATATTCTAATCAATCTACAAGTATAGTAAATGCTCTACTTAATAAAGTAAAAAAATTAAAAATAGAAATAATAAAAGATACTTTAGTAACTAAAATAGAGAAGAAAGATAAATTTATAATATATTCAGATAATAATAAGTTTTATGCTGATAAAGTAATACTTGCTTGTGGATCTTCATCATACCCTAAAACAGGAAGTGATGGAAATGGATATCTTCTTGCTAAAAAATTTGGACATAAAATAAATAAAGTATTACCATCCCTAGTTCAATTAGTTGGAGAAGATAATTTCTATAAAGAATGGAAAGGTATAAGGAGTGATGCTAAACTAACTTTATTTGAAAACGATAAAAAGATAAAAGAAGAAAGAGGAGAGTTACAATTAACTGATTATGGTATTAGTGGAATATGTACATTTAATTTAAGTGCATTAGTATCAAGAGGATTAAATAAAAATAAAAAAGAAGAAATAGAAATAAACTTTATTCCATGGTTTGATAAAGGAAAAAAAGAATTTTTAACTTGGATGAATGAACAAAATAATAAATTATCAAATTATAAGTTAAAAGATATTTTAGAAGGATTTTTAAATTATAAATTAGTATCTTTATTATTAAAATTATCTAATATAAAAGAAGATTCTACTTGGAATGAAATAGATAAAGAAAAACTAATAGACTTAATTATGAGTTTTAAATTCAAAGTAAAAGAAACTAAATCATTTGAAAACTCTCAAACTTGTATTGGTGGAGTACCACTAGAAGAAATAAACACTAAAACAATGGAATCAAAAATAGTAAAAGGATTATATTTAACAGGAGAGTTATTAGATGTAGATGGAGACTGTGGTGGATATAACTTATCTTTTGCTTGGATGAGTGGAATGCTTGCTGGAGAAAGTGTGAGAAAAAATGATTAAAGTAAGACAAATAAAAATAGAAGTAGAACATGATAATAAAGATTATTTATTAGATAAAATTATAAAAAAACTAAATACTAAAAAAGAAAATATTATAGATTATAAAATATCTAAAAAGTCTATTGATGCAAGAAAAAATGAAATATATTATGTTTATGAAGTAATTGTAAATTTAAAAAATGAAAATAAAATAAATTTATCAAAAGATATAATCTATTATGAAGAAAAAGAATATAAACTCCCACCTTCAGGAGATATCTTCCTAAAAGAAAGACCAATTATTGTCGGTTCAGGCCCAGCCGGTTTGTTTTCGGCATATATTTTAGTAAGTGCTGGTTATAAGCCAATAATAATTGAAAGAGGAAAAAACATTGAACTAAGAACAAAAGATGTAGAAAAGTTTTGGGAAAGTGGGGTTTTAGATGAAAATAGTAATGTTCAATTTGGTGAAGGAGGAGCAGGAACTTTCTCAGATGGAAAACTTAATACTTTAATAAAAGATAAAAGAAATTTAGGTAAAAAAGTATTTTCTACTTTTGTAAAGTTTGGTTCTCCACAAGAAATAATGTATGTACAAAAACCTCATATTGGAACAGATATATTAAGAGATGTTATTAAAAATATGAGAGAGGATATAATTAAAAAAGGTGGAGAGTTTAGATTTAATACAACTCTTACCAATATAAAAACAGAAAATAATACTTTAAAAGCAATAGAAGTAAATAATAAAGAGATAATACCTTGTACTGCCTTAGTTCTTGCGATAGGTCATAGTGCAAGAGATACTATAAAAATGCTTTATGATAACAAACTAAAAATGGAGCCAAAACCGTTTGCTGTTGGAGTTAGAGTAATGCATAAACAAGAAATGATAAATAAAAATCAATATAAAGAAAAAGCAAACTTACTACCAAGTGCTAGTTACAAACTAACTTATACAACTAAACAAAAACGTGGTGTATATTCTTTTTGTATGTGTCCAGGAGGTTTTGTTGTAAATGCCTCAAGTGAAAGAAATCGTCTTGCTATAAATGGAATGAGTAATTATAAAAGAGATGAAGAAAATGCCAATAGTGCTATCATAGTTACTACAACTCCAAATGATTATGGTAACGATTGTTTATCTGCTATAAAGTTTCAAAGAGAACTAGAAGAAAAAGCATACAAATTAGCAAGCGGTAAAATACCAATTCAAAAACTAATTGATTTTAAAGAAAATAAAAAGACAACCTCACTTGGAAGTATAAAACCAATAACTAAAGGTAAATATGAATTTGCTAATCTAAGAGAAATCTTACCAGATTATATAATAGAGTCTTTATTAGAAGCATTTGTAAATTTTGATAAAAAAATAAAAGGTTTTGCTTCTGATGATACATTACTTGCTGCGATAGAATCTAGAACATCTTCTCCAATTAGAATTATAAGAGATGAATCTTTAGAATCTTCCATAAAAGGAATATATCCTTGTGGAGAAGGAGCAGGATACTCAGGAGGAATTACCTCATCTGCTATAGATGGAATAAAAGTTGCAGAAAAAATAATAAAAAAATATAAAAATAATTAAAAAAATATTGACCTTAACCTTGGGTAATAGTTTAAAGTACTAATTACGAAAGGAGGAAAATATGCTTATTAATGAAGTAGAACATTTAACACATCTTTCTAAGAAAAGTATTAGATATTATGAAGAACTAGGACTCATCACACCTAAAAGAGATGATAATGGTTATAGAATTTATGATGAAGAAAATCTAAAAGAATTAAAAGTAATAAAATTTTTAAGAGAATTAAACATTTCAGTAAATGATATAAAAAAACTTAAAGAAGAAAAAATATCACTAAAAGAATGCATGGAAGAAAAAATAGAACAAATAGAAAGAGAAAATGATAACTACTTAAAAATTAAAAATATGTGTTTAGATATATCTAGGGAAAATAAAACATTTTCAACTATAGATATAGAAAAGTATTATAAAGAAATATCTATACTTAATAAAGAAGGATTTACTATGAGAAATGTAAAGACCAAAAAGAAAAGTGAAATTATAACTACACTAATATCTGCATTATTATTTATGCTCTTTTTTGTAGCGCTCATCCTTATACTTAGTTATTTTGAAATAACTGAAGAGGATAAGATGCCTATAATACTATTTATATTTTTTATAGTAATATTGTTAATACCAATACTATGTACAATTTATAATTTGATTGAAAGAATTAAAGAAATATTAAAAGGAGAAGAAGATGAAGCTAGTAAATATTGATTATATTCCAGGATATGTTATAACGGATGCTCTTGGAATAGTAAAAGGTACAACTGTACAATCTAAAAATATAGGAAAAGATATTGTATCAGGAATGAAAACTATAGTAGGAGGAGAAATAACTGCCTATACTGATATGATTGCTAAATCTCGTCAAATTGCCACTAAAAGAATGGTTGATGATGCTAACAACTTAGGTGCTGATGCTATTATTAATATAAAATATGGATCATCCGCAGTCATGAGTGGAGCAGCCGAAATAATTGCCTATGGTACAGCTGTAAAAATAAAAAAAGAAAAGTAGGGAAGATTATGAGTAAAAATAAATACATATTACCTTTTAAAGAAGAATTTTTTGTAGAGTTTGGTGGAATAAAGAAAGAAGACTCTCATTCATGGAATATTCCTAATCAAAGATATGCCTATGATTTTGAAATAAGAGATGAAAATAATTCTCCCTTCCATGATGATTACTTTAATGTAGAAAATTATTATTCATATAAAAAAGATATAATCGCGCCACTAAATGGAATAGTAATAGATATCTGTGATGAATATGATGATACAAAAATAGTAAAAGAAAGAAAAATAGTATGTGATGTAGATGAAGTAAGAGGAAATCATATTATTATAAAACATAAAAATAATGAATATAGTATGATTGCGCATATTCTAAAAAATAGTTTCCAAGTAAAAATTGGTGATGAAGTAAAACAAGGCCAAGTACTTGCTAAAGTAGGTAATAGTGGTAATACTAATGGACCACATATTCATTTCCAAATTCAAAAAGGAGTAGAAAACACCTCACCTAGAGTTCCTATTACTTTTCATAAAATAATTATAAAGAAAAATAAAAGAAGAATATTTAGAAAATATTTAAAACATGATTATTATGTTTTAAATAAAAATAAGTAGGTAAAAATATGATAAAAAAACCAAAAATAAAAGATGTTATAGAAAAAGAAATAGAAGATATAGAAGATTTTTATAAATATAAAGTAACAAAAAACACAAATAAATCTATTAAAATAGAAGATAAAACTATAGATAGTTGTATTTTTGAAAAAATAGATTTTACAAATATTGACTTAATAAATGTAGACTTAATAGATGTTATATTTAATGGTTGTGATTTATCTAATAAATGCTTTGATAATAAATTATTAGATAGAGTAGAATTCATTAATTGTAAAATGTTAGGTACTACTTTTATTGACTCTAGTATGAAGGATATAAAAATAGAAAACTCTAACTTAAAATATTTAAACTTTTCATCTACAAGAATAAAGAATATGCAAATAGAAAATACTAGTTTAATAGATTCTACATTCTTAGATTCTTCTATTAAAAATTTAAAGTTTGAAAAAGTAGATTTATCAAAAACAGAATTTTTAAGGACTAATTTAAAAGATATAGACTTTTCTACATCAGATATTTCTAGAACTATTTTTGATGAAATATCTTTAAAAGGAATAATAATAGATAGTTATCAAAGTCCTTATTTAGTAGGAATGTTAGGAATAAAAATAAAATAGTAGACAATAAATATAAACTGTTATAAAATAAAAATGAAAGAGAGGATAAAAAATGGAAAAAGCAAAAGTATATTTTACAAAAGATTTAACTAAAGAAGGAGTAGTAAAGATTTATAAGGCATTAGGTATTGAATTACCTGGTAAAGTTTGTGTTAAGGTTCATTCTGGAGAAGAAGGTAATCAAAATTATTTAAGACCAGAATTTATGAAGCCAATGATTGATTATGTTAATGGTACTGTTGTTGAATGTAATACTGCATATGATGGTGCTAGAGACACTACTGAAAAACATGATAAATTAATGGAAGAACATGGTTGGAGTAAAATATTTAATGTTGATATAATGGATAGAGATGAAGATATAGTACTTGATATACCAAATGGTAAAGTTATTAAAAAAGATTATGTTGGAAAAAATATTGAAAACTATGATTCTATGTTAGTTCTATCACACTTTAAAGGACATCCAATGGGAGGTTTTGGAGGAGCATTAAAACAACTTTCTATTGGAGTAGCATCTAGTCATGGGAAAAGATATATTCACTGTGTTGGAGACGAAAACGGAAGTTATGAAGATATGTTTAAACAAGATCAAGATAAATTCCTAGAAGCAATGGCAGATGCTGCAAGTGCAGTTCATAAATATTTTAAAGGAAATATTGCCTATATTAATGTAATGGCAAATATGTCAGTTGATTGTGATTGCTGTAATGTCGCAGAAGATCCTTGTATGAAAGATATTGGAATACTAGCATCTCTAGATCCTATCGCTATCGATAAAGCATGCCTTGATTTAGTAGAAAATTCAGATGATGAAGGACGTGATCATCTACTTGAAAGAATTAATTCAAGACATGGAAAACATATAATTGAAGCAGCTAAAGACCTAGATTTTGGAACAGAAGAATATGAATTAATAGAAATATAGTAAAAAAGCACAAAAAATAACAAGTTATCGACCAAGAAACGCATACATAACCATAAAATTGGTCGACAACTTGCTTTTTTTAAAATTTTTATATAATTACCATAGGTGATTATATGGAAGAAATATTATATAGAATAGAAGACTATTTAAAAAATAGAGAATTTTATCATGATACAATGATAAAGTTATTACTTGAATAAGAAAATGTGAAAATCATATTTATTAAAAATAATAATTTAAGAACTAAAAGAAGAAGGAGTAAAAATGATAGAGACACAAAGACTTATTTTAAGAGTTTGGCAAGAAAAAGATATAGATGATTTAGTTGAAGGAATAAATAATAAAAATGTATCCAAATGGATGGCAAGTGCTCCATATCCATATACCAAAGAAGATGCTAAAAACTATATTTTAAAAGCTCAAAAACAAGATGATAAAAATATAAAATTTGCTATTGTCTTAAAAAGTGAAAATAAAGTTATAGGTGGTACAGAACTTACCAACATTAATAAAAAAGATGGACTAGCAGGAGGAGGTATTTGGTTAAATGAAAAATACCATGGCCTAGGACTTGGAACAGAAGCATTCTGTGCTAGAATAAAATATGCTTTTGATATATTAGGATTAAGAAGAATAGAAAATGGCTATTTTCCAACTAATACACCATCAAAAATGATGCAACTAAAACTTGGGTATAAAGAAGAAGGACTAAGAAGAAAAAGATTTTATTCATTATCAACAAAAGAATATATAGATGAATGTATTACCGGACTATTAAAAGAAGAGTTTATCGAACCAAAAAACTTTACTTTTAAAATTATAAATGAAAAATAGAAAATACTTTGTTTACTTTTGTAAACTTAGTATTTTTTTTAAATTTATTTTGTTATAATTATTTTTATAAGCAATGATAAAGTCAATATATTAAAAGAAGAAATACAAAAAATGACAAAATAATATAAATGTATTGACTTTTAGATTTAAAAAGTATAAAATGATATTTCTAAAAGAAAAGATATTGTGCATTTTTAAGTAGGAGGTAGTAGGTTATGGAATATATTGATTTAAGAAAATTTTTACAATTAGTAGATCAAAATTATAGTGCTCAAGATCTCGCTCAAATTATTACTGCATACACAATGGCAGAAGATTTACATAAAGGACAATATAGACAAAGTGGAGAACCTTATATTATTCATCCACTTAATGTTGCTTATTCACTTGCTGAAATGCATGCTGATTGTGATACAGTATGTGCAGGACTTTTACATGATACATTAGAAGATACAAAAATGACAAAAGAAGGAATAGAAAAAGAATTTAATAAAGACGTTGCTAACTTAGTTGATGGAGTTACTAAAATTAGTGGTATGAACTTCTCATCTAAAGAACAAGAAAATATTGCTAATACAAGTAAAATAATAAATGGACTAACAGAAGATGTTAGAATAATTATAATTAAACTTGCTGATAGATTACATAATATGAGAACATTACAATTTAAAAGTGAATTTAAACAAAAAGAAAATGCTCTAGAAACACTAGAACTCTTCACACCACTTGCTAATCATATTGGAGCATATAGAATTCAAAATGAATTAGAAGATTTATCACTAAGTTATCTAAGACCAGATGATTATAAAAGATTAAAAGACTTTAGAGATGAAATAAAATATGAAAACAAACAACTTCTAGAAAAAATGAGAGATAATATAAGTGATACTCTAAATTTTCATAATATGGAAAATGAAATAAAAATAAGAGCTAAAAATGTATATAGTATTTATAGAAGACTTCAAAAAAATATTAAAAAAGGAATTAATCCAACTAGTCTAGATGACCAATTTAAAAATATTCATGACTTACTAGTTTTAAGAGTTATGGTAGAAGAAGTATCAGACTGCTATCAAGTTCTATATCATATTCATTCTCAATATCGTCCACTTGACTCTAAATTTAAAGATTATATATGTAATCCTAAATCAAACTATTATAGATCATTACACACAACAGTCTTTGGAGAAAATGAAAGATTAGTTCAAACCCAAATAAGAACATTTGATATGGATAAAATCGCATCATTTGGCCTAACTGCTTATTGGGATATTTATAGAGGTAATGCTAGAATTAGTATGCAAAAACAAATAAGAGAAAAAAGTATAGTTTATAGAAGTCTACAAGAAATTAATAGTATGTTTGGAGAAAGTCAAGAATTTATAGATACTGTTAAAAAAGAAGTTTTCCCTAACAGTACAGTTAGTATCTATACTCCAACAGGTAAAATATTAAAACTACCAGAAGGATCAACTCCAATAGATTATGCTTACAGTATAAAAGATGAATTGGGAGACAAATACGAACAAGCAGTAGTAAACGATGAACAAGTACCAATAGATTATCAATTAAAAGAAAATGATAGAATAAAAATTATTACCTCAGAAGATGCAGTAGGTCCAAATAAAGATTGGGTAGAAAGTGCTAATACTACTGTTGCTAAAAAGAAGATATTAGAAAATTTAAAAAAGCGTGGATAAAATACGCTTTTTTTGTTATGATGAAATAGGAGGAGAAGTTATGAAAATAGAATTACTACCAAATAAATATTTAAAAGAAGATAATACCTTTGATTTAGAAAGTGCCTTAAACTTATGTGGTAAAATCGCAGGTATATGTTACTCTCAACAAGGATTTAAAACATTAAAAGATGAAGATGAAAAAAAGACAAATGGAAGAATAGATAGGACTATTAATAATGGTCATCATAGTGTATATGATCATATAATGGTAAATTTAAATATAAAAGAATTACCTAAAATACTTGCTATGGTATTAAATAATGAACATCAATATACAACAAGTGAAAAAAGTGCTAGATATACTAAAGTAGAAATATCAGATGAAGTAGAACTTTATAATAAATGGGTAGATATCTTTAAAGAAAAAATAAAAACAAGATATGGAAAAGATTTTGATGATAGAAAATGTGAAAAACTAGCTCAAGAAAATGCCAGATACTTAGTAAGTGTATTTATGCCAACAGAAATGATTTACTCAACTACAATAAGACAAATAAATTATATAGTATCATGGATGAATAAATATATAGATAATATTGATGAGAATAATGAATTTCAAAAAAATCTATCATCATCTATGAAAGAGTTTATAGAAGAATTAAAAAATATAAATGTATTAGATGAAAGATTACAAAAAAATGAAAAACAAAGAAGTATATCACTTTTTGGAGAAAACACAGAAAAAAGAACAACACACTTTTCAGATGTATATTCAGTAAACTATGAAGCATCTTTTGCATACTTTGCTCAAGCTCAAAGACATAGAACACTAGATTATGAAATAAAAATAATGGAAGATAAAAAATACTTTATTCCTCCAATAATAGAAGAAGATAATGATTTAGTAAAAGAATGGATAGAAGATATTAAAAAAGTAAAATATCCTCAAGGAGAACTTATCTTAATAAATGAAAGAGGAACTTATGAAAACTTCATACTTAAATGTCAAGAAAGACTTTGTACTGCTGCTCAACTAGAAATTTGTAACAAAACAAAAGAAATTCTAACTATGTATGAAGAAAGTCTAAGAAAAGAAAATCACTATTTATCTGAAGATATAAAAAAATATACTAAAGGAGCAAGATGTTCTTTTCCTGGATATAATTGTACAGAAAAATGTCTGTTTAAAGAAGGAATGAATTTAACAAGAAAGATTTAACTTTCTTGTTTTTTTATCCATACAAAAATTATCCAACTACGTATATTATAATAGGAAGTGAAGTATATGAATTGGATAAAAGAAAAAAAACATATCACTCAAGCAATAATGACTTTTTTTGAAGCCTTCTTTAGTGTAATAATCGCAATGTTACCAACAATAGATTTTAAAGATACTAATGTCATGTTAAAAGCAACTCTACTAGGACTTCTAGGATCAGCTATTTCTGCAGGATTTACTGCGGTTATGACTAAAAGAGAGGAGAGTGTCTAATGTTAAAAGGAGAAAAAAGTACAAGAGGTGGTATAGAAGATTTATTATGCCCATTTACAGATATGTATATTACTCAAGGAACAGAAGGATCATCTCATAAAGGAACAAAAGCAATAGATGTAAGAGGAAGAGAAAGAGGAGTAAGATATCCTTATTATGCTCCATGTACAGTAAAATGTATTAAAACATATCCTAACAATGGTCAAGTAATGTGGCAATCAGTAAATAAAGTAAGATTTTCTGATGGCTCTATAGACTATGTTACATTTATGACTGCTCATGATAATACCATGGATTCATATCCAGGACAAATAGTAAGTCAAGGATCTCAACTAGGAAACATGGGAAATAAAGGATATGCAACAGGAGTACATTGTCATATAGAAGTATCCAAAGGAAATGATACAACATGGAAAATTAATTCTTATGGAACATATTGTTTTAATAATCAAATAGATTTTGATAATGCATTCTTTATGGATAATACAACTATATTAAATGGAAAAGGAAATTGGAAATATACATATGATATTATTGTAGAAGATAAAAAAGATAGTAAGAATTATGCTAACTTAAGTCCAAATGTATCAAGTTGGAGAGTATATGATTTACACGTTAAACCAATAAAAAGAAATGCTAAAGGAAAATTAAACCCTAAAAAATTTGGAGGACTTACATATTATATTTATTCATATATGGATGAAGGAACAACCGCAGAAATACAAACCGCAAACTTTGGAAGAGTAAAAATATACATTGTAAATGAAAACTGTAAAATAACAATAAATAATCCTTTATATCAATATGGAGATTATTAAAAAAATATAACAACTTGAAAAGAAAAAATTAAAATGATATAATCATATTGAAAGAAAGGTATAAAATTTATTATTAAAGCAGTACTTTTATATTGATAAGTACTGCTTTTTTGTTTATTTAAAGACTTTTCTTTATAAATCTGATACAATTAATATAATTGGAAGGAGTTGGTAATTATGGTTATATATTCATTAAATGTTAATGGATTAAAGTCTGCTCTTAATAAAGGATTAGAAAAATCCTTAAAAGAAATTAATGCAGATGTAATCTGTCTACAAGAAATTAAATGTCAAGATAAAATAATATCCCTTGATGGTTATTATGATTATTGGAGTTTCTGTAAAAAATTAGGATTTTCTGGAACTGTTATATTCACAAAAAATAAGCCCATAAATGTTTCATATAAATTAGATGATGATTTTGATACAGAAGGAAGAATCATTACGTTAGAATATGAAACATTTTTTATTATAACTGTATATACTCCATGTTCAAGAAGAAATCTAAAAAGAAATAATTATCGTATGATGTGGGATGAAATATTTTATGAATATATAAAAAATCTAGAAAATGAAAAACCCGTAATATTATGTGGAGATTTTAATGTTGACATAGAAAGCAATAGTTATAAGAAAAAAGAATTTAGTGACTTTATAAATTCTGATAAAGAAGAATTTATAGAACTCTTAGATATAGGATTTACAGATGCCTTTAAATATTTATATCCAAATACTAAAGATAATTTTACTTGGTGGTTTGTAGGTGGTAACGCCAAAAAAGAAAATATTGGTTGTAGAATAGATTATTTCTTAGTATCTAATTATTTACAAGAAAAAATAAAAGATTCAAAAATTTTAAAGGAAGTAAATTATTCAGATCATTGTCCTATTACATTAGATATAGACCTATATGAATGATTTTACTAAAATAAACTTACCAGAAGATATACTTGCTAAGATGTGGAGAAAAATAGATTTTGAAGAAGCTCAAAGAAATATATTTAAACTCCAACAGCAATTAACTATTGCTACATTTAAAAATAAAAAATATGAACAAGAAAGAATAAGTAATAAGATAATTAAATCTATAGATGCAAGAGTTTTAGCAGTCAAAAAAGTAACAGATGCTTCTTCAGTACCCGGTATAGATGGTATTCGTTGGATAAAAGCATCAGACAAAATGAAAGCAGCACTAAATTTAAAACCTAAAGATTATAAAGCTAAACCTTATAGAAGATTTATAGTAACTGAAAAAAAAACACAAAAAGAAAGACGTATTAGTATACCTGCCATAAATGATAGAGCGATGCAAGTATTATTTTCCTATGCTCTAGAACCTATCTCAGAAGCAACCGCAGATAGAAAGTCTTTTGCCTTTAGAAAAGAAAGATCAGCTCTTGATGTTCATTCTTTAATTATGCATGCTTTAACTGAAAAAAATGCCCCAACTTGGGTATTAGTATGTGATGTAAAATCTTACTACTATAATATTTCTCATAAGTGGTTACTAAATAATATCCCAATGGATAAAAAAGTCCTAAAAGAATTCTTAAAAGCAGGTTTCATATTTGAAGGAGAATTATTCCCAACAGATAAAGGAATATCTTTAGGTTGTAATATTTCAACTATAATTGCTAATATGGCCCTTGATGGAATACAAAAATTATTATATGACTTACAAGAATCTAAAAACATAGATTATTATGAAGGATATACTATTAGATTCGCAGATGATATTATAATATTTTCAAGAAGTGAACAACAAGAAAGAATATATCTAAAAAAACTTAAACAATTCTTAAAAGTAAGAGGATTAGAACTATCACTTGAAAAAACATATATTACTAAAATAGAAAAAGGTTTTGATTTTCTATCAAGACATTACTATAAAGAAAATAATATTATCCACTGTATTCCAAGTGAAAACGCAGTAAAAAAATTTGAAAGTGAATTATATACTTTAATATTAGAAAAGAAAAGTCGTTGGTCTCAACCAAAACTAATAAAAGCATTAAATACTAAATTAATAGGATGGGCAGGATACCATAGAGTAGAAGAGGCAAGAGAAGCTTTTATTCATATAGATGTAACAGTATCAGCTTTACTAGTTAGACTAATACAACAAATGTATCCTCATAGACCAAGAAAATACCTAATAGATAAATTTTGGTATAAAGATGAATATGATAGAGAAGTATTTACCCTAACAACAGATAAAAGTATAAAAGTAATAAAACTTTCTGATGTAATCCTAGTAAAACATAAAAGATTAGATATAAAGAAAAATGTTTTTCTAGATACAAAATATTTCCAAGAAAAAAAAGAAATACAAAATATAAATAAAATAAATGATAAATATAAAAGTATTTGGAATAGACAAAATGGTAGATGTTATTACTGTGGAAATAAAATTACTACTAATCAACCTAGAAAAATAGTAATTAAAGATTTAACTTGGGATAATAACACTACAAGAAATATGGCATACATTCATACCTTTTGTGAAGATGATGAAATAATTTTTACGAGTTCTAAATTTAGTGATGTAGATAATTTAGATATAAAGGAAGTAGTAAATGAAATAGAAGGTTTTGATTTAGGATATGGAAAAAAATATAAATATCAAAAATTATATGATTATTTTTCTGATTGTAAAAAATAT
Organism: uncultured Bacilli bacterium; assembly: GCA_947632065.1. Taxonomy (GTDB): domain Bacteria; phylum Bacillota_I; class Bacilli_A; order RF39; family UBA660; genus CANRDQ01. The sequence continues at coordinate 24,084 of CANRNO010000013.1, forward strand.
ACATTTATATTAAAGTTTACTGATATAGAAGATATTCTAGATAAAAAGTTATGTCCTTCATCTTATAAATATAAAAGTTTTTGGTATCAAAAAAAACATGGATCAATATCTAGATGTTGGATTGAAAATAACTATTCTATGAAAAAATTAGATTTTAAGAAAAAAAGAATAACTTTTTTAAGAGAAAAGAAGGAACTTACTAAAATAAAAATACCAGAACAATTATTAATGTCTAATCTACCAACATCTGCAAAATATGAGATGGAGAAGTTTTTTGAATACATTATAAAAAAATATGGATTGTAAAATTGTTTATAAGTGTAAAATAGAAAATATAATTATTGACGTAGTATAGTAGTTTTATAGTATAATGGTAATAATAGAAAGGAGAGAATTGAAAATGAAAAAAATGATTTTTTTGATGACTGTGATAATTGCTGGATTAATGTTTATACCAAATGTTTATGCTGCAGGAGAAGAAAAGCCTGTAGATAATATTGGTAATTTACAAACTACAATCAATAGTGCAGGAGAAGGAGATACTGTTAAACTTACAATGAGTGATGCTTCTGTTACAACAGATACAATTACTATTGATGGAAAGAATATTACATTAGATCTTAATGGAAAAACTTTAACATCAAGTCAAAATATTACTTTAATGGTAAAAGATAGTACAGTAAATATTATAAATGGTACTATTGATAATACTAATGCAAAAGGAGTTACTTTAAATATCGATACATCAACTGTTGATCTTAAAGCTAATGTTAATGCTTTATATACTAGTATTAACTTTCCAAATGTTAGTGGAAAGAACAAATCAAATTTAACTATTGAAAGTGGAGCAGTTGTTTCAGCTACAAATAATGTTGGGTTAACTGTTAATGGTCAAATTAAAGATTCTACTGATATTCCTGAAATTAATATTAAAGATGGTGCTACTGTAAAATGTGAAAATGATTTTGCTATTTATCAAGCAGGAAATTCTAAAATTACAATTGGTAAAGCAAATATTGAAGGAGCATCAGGAATTGGTACTAAAGCAGGAAGTTTAGTACTTAATGGTACAACTGTAAAAGCAACAGGTGCTTTACAAGAAGCATCACCAAGAGGAAATGGTATTACATCAACTGGTGCTGCTATCCAAATGGAGAGTAATAATGGATATAATGGAAATATAGATATCGAAATTAATGGTGGTACTTATACAAGTAAATCAAATGTAGTATTTTTAGAATATCCAAAAGAAGGAGTAGATGAGACTAGTGCAGTAAATAGACTTCATATTACTGGAGGTACTTTCCAAGCTGCAGAAGGAAAAGAAGTATTTAATGTTTCAGATCCTTTTGATGAATTACTAAAAACAGAAAAAAGTATTGAAGGTGGAACTTTCTTAAGTGGAGATACTCCAGCAAATATTTCTACATATATAAAAGAAGGATTAAAACAAGATGAAAATGGAAAAGTAATTAATCCAACAGTTGCAGATGTAGCAGATAATCCAAAAGAAGAATCTAAAAACCCAGATACATCAGATATTAATTTATATGTATTACTTGGCATCTTAGGTGTTAGTGCCCTAGGTCTTGGATATGCTATAAAAAAGAAAGTTAAATAACAAATAAAAAGCTGTTACGAGTATGTAAATAAATTTGTGTAAAGATAAATCCTTTCTATGGTAATATAGAAATATATAACCAAGAAAGGATTTTT
>CANRNO010000014.1 GCA_947632065.1 uncultured Bacilli bacterium
ATTTTTTAGGTTTTAACCATTTTTATTTGTTGATAATGGATAGCTTTACAAATCTCCACACTTTGGAAACGCTATCTATACCAATACCTAAGTTGAAAAAAAACAATATTTATGATATAATTAGTATCCGAAGGGGAGGGATAATATGATAGATCTACATGTACATACAAATGCCAGTGATGGAGAATACTCACCTAAAGAAGTAATAAAACTTGCCAAAGAAGACGGTATAAAAACTATCGCTATCACAGATCATGATACATTATCTGGTCTAGAAGAAGCAATAGATGCTGGTAAAGACCTAGGAGTAGAAGTAATACCAGGAATAGAACTTGGAGTAGCAGTCCCAAAAGGTAAATTACATATTCTAGGATATTTCGTAGACTATAAAGATGAAGAATTTAAAAAACAAATAGAACTCTTTAGAACATTTAGAGAAGAAAGAAATAATAAATTAATAGAAGAGTTTCAAAACAACGGTATAGATATAACTTATAATGATATATATAAATACTCAAGCAATAATGTAATAGGAAAACCTCATATGGCAAGAGCTTTAATGGAAAAAGGATACGTAAGCAATGTAGAAGAAGCTTTTACTAATTACTTTAAAAAAGAACCATATAGAAATGTAGTAAGAACTGTTATGACTCCAAAAGAAGCTATAGAAATACTAAAAAAGAATAATGCTTTAGTAGTAATTGCTCATCCAGTTACATTAAAACTTGAAGGAAAAGAATTAGAAGAACAAATAAAAACATATAAAGAATATGGTATAGATGGAATAGAATGTTTTAATAATATTCATACAGAAGAACAAATTAATGAATTAATTGATATCGCAAAACGCAATGACTTACTAATAACTGCAGGAAGTGATTATCATGGTCCAAAAGTAAAACCTGGAGTAGAACTAGGTAAAGGTAAAAACAATAACATTATAACTGATTTACCAATACTTGAAAATTTAAAAAATTATAAAGAAATAAAGAGCACATCATAATGCTCTTTTAATTTTCTCCTTCTTCTAACATAGTAGTAATAAATATTCCATAACCTTTAGTAACATCATTAACTATTACATGGGTAACGGCACCTACTATTTTATTATTCTGTATAATAGGGGAACCACTCATACCTTGAACAATTCCTCCTGCCTTCTCTAAAAGTCTAGAATCATTTACCTCAAATAAAATGTTTTTAGTATCATTATTAAGGTCTACTTTAATGATTTTAATTTTAAAATCTTCTACTTTATCACCCTCAATAACAGTCCTAATACTAGCATCTCCTTCTACAACCTCAGAAGGACGTGCAACTTTTAAAGCATCTTTTTTAGGAAGAGTATCACTATAATTACCAAATACACCAGATGCCTCATTTTCCTTTATAGTACCAAATACTTCTCCCTTATTATAAGTAGCATTCTTCTCACCAGCAGAATTATCAGAACTCTTATCAATATTAACAACAGAAGCATCGAATATCATACCATCTTTAATTTCAAACTTAGAAGCAGTAGTCTTTTCAATTATTTCATGACCCAAAGCACCAAAAACTAAACTTTCAGGATCTATATAAGTTAAAGTACCAATACCAGTAATAGAATCCTTTACATAAAGTCCAGTCTTATAAACACCTTCATCATTTTTCTTTAAAACAGTATCAATTTCCATTTCCTTATTATTCCTTAAAACAGTAAACACATTCTTACTATCATCATCTTTAACATTATCAATCATCTCATCAATAGTAGATACTACAGTACCATTGACCTTTATAATAGAATCTCCAATTTCAAAACCATATTCTTTCCCGATCATTTCGTCATTCACTTTATAAAAGCCAACAACTAAAACACCTTTAGAGGCAACTTCAATTCCTACAGTTTCTCCTCCTGGTATAACAGAAGAAGAATAAGCAAAGACATTAACAGGTATACAAATTAAAAGAAAAGAGAATACTATAAGTAGCTTGTTTTTTAAATTCATTTTTTTCAACTCCTTATAAAAACCAGACTACATTATTATTATGCATATAAATATAAATACTATTTTATATAAAAATTTCCATAATTATTTTTCTCCTTATTTATAAAGATATACAAAATAAAAATTTTTTTAAAATACTTTATGAAATTAGATTATTAGTGTATAATAAATAATTAAACGAATGGAGGAATAAAAGCATGCTAATATGGAAAAAAGTACAACTTGAAAATATAGATAAAAAGACATCTTTATTATCAAATGCTTTAACTAATTATATTTATAAAGAAGGACCAATTGTAAAACTTTTTAATAAATATAATATATCAAAAGAAGATAGAGAAATTTTAGATGAATATACAGCCAAAAGAATCGCAGGACTTATAATATTATTTTTTAGTGGAGATTCTAAAAGAATAAATGATATTGCGAACAAATATAATTACTTAGTAGATATAGATGATATAAATAAAATAAAACCTGAAATAGAAGGTTATGTAAATATGACAAGAAGTAATAAAAATAACAAATAAATTAAAACAAAAAAAATAAGCAATTAAAATTGCTTTTTAAATTATAAAAAATACTATACTTAAAGCACCTATTATCATAACTAATGCAAGAAAACCTGCAACTAATTGTACTACTTTTTTATTCATTACTAAACACCTCAATAATAATTATATATAAAAAGTATCCAAAAGTAAAATATTTTAGGTATTTTTTTATAAAATCTTAATATATTTTATTAGGTGGAGAATATGGACAAGATACATTTAAAAAGAAAAGTAAAATTATTAAAAACACAAAAACTACTAATTAAAATAAATATATTATCTCTAATAAGTATAATACTAGGAATACTATATATCGCAATAATATCCAAATCAAATAAAGAACTAATAAATACAACACTAAATAGCTTCTTTACTCAAATTGATAAAAACAATATAAACTATACATCTTCATTTATAAATAGTTTCCTATCATATACCTTATCAGGACTTTTTATTTGGATATTAGGTATATCAGTAATAGGAATACCTATAATCTTAATATTTTTATTTTATAAAAGCTTTATATTAGGTTTTTCTATATCATCTCTTATATATTTTTATAAATTAAAAGGAATAATTGCCGCAATAATATATATAATTCCATTACTATTTAGTTTATTAGTATTTATAATATTATCATTTTTTTCTATTAGATTTTCAAAAAAACTAATAAAAGTAATATTCTATAAACAAGATTATACTTTTAGAAGTTTAACTAGAAAATACTTAAAAGTATTAATTATAGGAGAAATATGTTTAATAATATGCTCCTTAATAGAAACATTCTTAATACCAGAATTATTAAAATTAGTATAAATAAAAGGCTAAAACTTTAAAAATAGTCTTTTTTTTAGTATAATATAGGAGGTGAAGTGATATGAAAAAAGTTATTATTGGAATGAGTGGGGGAGTAGACTCATCAGTTGCAGCCATCCTACTACAAAAAGAAGGATATCTTGTAGAAGGATTATTTATGCGTAATTGGGATGCTATGATAAATAATGATTATTTAGGAAACCCTACACTAGATCAAGATATATGTCCTCAAGAACAAGATTATAATGATGCTGTTAAAGTTTGTGAGGCATTAAATATTAAACTACATAGAGTAGACTTTGTAAAGGAGTACTGGGATAATGTATTTACTTATTTTTTAGATGAATTAAAAAAAGGTAGAACACCTAATCCAGATATTATGTGTAATAAATATATAAAATTTGACTACTTTGTAAAATATGCTAAAAAACTAGGAGCAGACTATATCGCAACAGGACACTATGCTCGTTTGGAAAATGGCTATTTAAAAAAGTCCTATGACTTAAATAAAGATCAAACTTATTTCCTATCACAACTTTCAAAAGAACAATTAGAAAATGTTTTATTTCCTCTTGGAGAAATAGAAAAAAAAGATGTAAGAAAAATTGCCTCTGACTACAACCTAGTAACATCTACAAAAAAAGATTCAACAGGTATATGTTTTATAGGAGAAAGAAACTTTAAAAACTTCTTAAAAAACTATTTACCTTCAACTCCAGGAGATATAATAAATATAGATACTAAAGAATGTTTAGGAAAACATATAGGTCTAATGTATTATACAATAGGACAAAGAAAAGGACTAAATGTAGGAGGTACTAAAGATAAACTATTCGTAGTAGGTAAATCTTTAGATGAGAATATATTGTATGTTGCAGAAGGAGAAGATAATAAATATTTATATTCTAATAATTGTATTGTAGAAGACGTTAACTTTAATTGCGATTTAAGACCAACAAAATTAAATGCTAAATTTAGATATAGACAACAAGATATCCCAGTTGAAGTAGAATATTTAGATGATGGAAATTTAAAAGTAAAATATGATGGTGTTAAAGCAGTCACTCCAGGACAAGCATGTGTTTTATATGATAATGATATTTGTTTAGGTGGAGGAATAATTAAAGAAGTAAGAAATGATGATAAAAAACTTTGGTATTTACTATAACTAATTAAGAAATAAACTTAATTAGTTTTTTATTATTAAAAAATATCATATATATAATTGAGGTATAAAAATGAGAAAAACATCAATTATAATTTTAACTTATAATAATTTAAATTATACAAAAAAGTGTATTGAAAGTATAAAAAAATATACTAAAAATAAAGATTACGAAATAATAGTAATAGATAATAACTCTACTGATAATACTAAAGATTATTTAAAAGAATTAAAAAATATAAAAGTTATATATAATAAAGAAAATTTAGGGTTTCCTAAAGGATGCAATCAAGGAATACAAATTGCTGATAAAGAAAATGATATCCTACTTTTAAATAATGATACTATAGTTACTACTAATTGGTTAGATAATTTAAAAATTGCTCTTTATAGTAGTGATAAAATAGGTGCTACTGGTTCTGTTTGTAATAAAGATGAAAACAGACAAGGAATAGATTTTAAATATGATGGTTTAGAAGAAATGCAAAAGCTAGCCAAAGAAAACAATATATCAAACCCAGATAAATGGGAAGAAAAAATATTTCTAATAGGTTTTTGTATTCTAATTAAAAGAGAAGTTATAGATAAATTAAAAGAATTAGATGAAAATTATTCTCCAGGTTATATAGAAGATAATGATTTATCTTTAAGAATAATAAAGCTAGGATATAAACTAATATTATGTCATGACTCCTTTATCCATCATTATCTAGGTACAGCCTTTAGAAAAGATTTAAATAGCTTTTATAAAATATTATATAAAAATAGAGATTACTTCTATAATAAATGGCACTTTAATACATTTTCATTTGATGATATAAAATCAGCATCATATCCCTTAATAGAAAGCCCTAAAAGAATCCTAGAATTAAACTGTGGTATAGGAGTAACTATATTAAGTTTAAAATATAAATTTAAAAATATAGAAATAGAAGGAATAGAAGAAGATAAATATAAAAGAGAAATTTCTAAAAATATTACAAACATTTATGAAAAATTAGAACAAGCTAAAAACAATTATTATGATTATATATTAATAGGAGATAATCTAGAACAAGAAAAAGATATTAAACTTTTTCTAAAAGAAATAACAAAACATCTCACAAAAGATGGTTATCTAATAGGAGAATTCACTAACTACTCAAATATTAAAATTATTAATAAATTATTAGAAGAAGAATGCTATAATACTTTAAAAAATAAAATAAACTTCTTTTCACCAAAAGATATAAAGAAAATATTAAAAGAAAACTCTTATAGTGAATGTAATTTTTTCTTTTGGTATGAACAATTAAATATAAGAGAAGAAAATATATTAAAGTTATTAAATATAACAAACAATTCCAAATATACCTATTACACTTTTAAATGTAAAACTAATAAATAAGAGTAGGGAAGAGGTATTAATATAAAAAAATAAAAATTGTCATTCATTTTACACAAAATTTACTTGACATACTTGACAAAATGTTGATATAATCAATTAGGAGGGTAGATAAGTAATGAATAAATTAAATACAGTTCTTACTGAATTAGGAGTTTCAAAAGTTCGCCTAGCTAAATATTTAGGTGTATCTAGACAAATGCTATATAATTATTTAGCACTTGATAGTCTAGAAGATTGGCCAAAGGAGAAAGCTGTTAAATTATTAAGCTTATTAAATATAAAAGATTCAAATGAACTTAATAATTTAGAGATTGATGGAGATTATATTATTCGCGTTGAATCTAGATTAAATGAAGGAGTAAAAGATTCCGTAAATAAAGAAGTTCTTGCTAATTTAAAAGGATTTAATAAAAGAGAACAAGAACTACTTACAGATATAATCAATATTTTAAAAGAAAAATTATTAGAAGATAAAACTAAAAACACTTATAATACATATTTATATTTGTATCATTATTTACAATCAATGGAAACAACAGAAGAATTAAAATATATTTTAGCATACATGTCTAAAGCCTTAGGTTTTACAGATCCTATGGAATTTGCCTTTGATCGTGAAAAACAATTTGTATTTGAAAGTATTATGTTTAGTGGAATGACTCTATATCATAATGGTGGTGCATCTAAAAATAAACTTGCTATTAACCATAAAAGATTTGTTCAAGACATTGAACATAAAAACGAAGAAAAACTTAGCAGAACTCAAGAATTAAATACTGCTAAAGTTCAAGCTTTAAAAGAACTAGGGTATACAGAAATAAACGAAAATAATGCTAAAGAAGTATTAGAAAAGATTGCAGAAATACAATCTCGTAAAGTATAAATAAGGACTCTTTTTATAGAGTCTTTTATATTTAAGAGAACAGAAGTTAACATAATATCAATTATAGGAAGTTACGTATATAACAATAAATATATATAATATAGTAAATAAAGATTATAAATGATAAATACTAAACTACCCCCTATTAAATATATACCCCTATTTAAGAACTATATAAAATTTAAATTAAATTAAAAAAATTTTTATTTATTAATTATATTAATATATTATATATAATTATTACACTACTTATATTATATAAAGTAATAGTAGAATGCAATATGAGGCAAATTTAATTAAAAAGATGGACAATTATCCGTCTCAAATTAAATTACAGCATTTCTAATCTCCTCCTCTATTTTTAATTAAAATAGGGGAGTTTAACATTTTTTTGAATAAACTATTTAAATTAATACATAATAAAGATAGGAGGAATATTTATGACAAAGAAAAAATCAAAAATTAAATGTGACGTAGAATCTTGTAAACATCAAGATAATGAAGAAAAAGTTTGTAAATTAGATGAAATTAAAGTTACTTCTGGTAATGATTGTAACGATGATGAAGTTGTAGAAAATGAACAAACAATATGTGATAGTTTTGACTGTGATGAAGACTCTTGTGAGTGTGAAGCAGAAGAAAGTGAAGAAAACGAAGAAGATGAAGAGGAAGAAGAGTAATAACTCCCCTCTTCTCTTTTTCTAAATAAAAAAATACGTATAAACGTATTATTTTAATTTATCTAAAACACTATTACCAATACTAGGAGTTTCTACATCAAAATTATCTGCTATAGTAGCACCTATATCAGCTAAAGTTTCAAAAGGTGCTAATGCTTTAGGTTCTTTAAAGTTTCTACTATATAGTATAACTTGAACATTACCCTTATCATCATTAATACCTACTCTAGAGTCTTTTCCTAAATCAAAAGTAATAATAAGTAAATCTTCTGTACTAAGCTTATTAAGCATCATAGGTATTTCTACATCTAAACTCTCAATTGCCTTAACAACACCTTCAATACCTTCATTATCAAATTCACTTAAATTAGTAACACAAAGTCCAGTAAAACTCTTATCCATTATTTCAGTTAACTTATTTATTGCATCTTTATTACTGCTGGAATTAATTTGTTTATTAATCCCTACTCCATCAAAAATATAATTAACTTTACCAATACCTATAACATTATATTTATTTTCATTTAAAGAATCCAAAACAGACTTTCTAGGAGGTTTTAAAGCATAGTCACGTCTTGCACTATTATTAAACTTAAAATTACCAACAGTACCATTAAAAGGCCTTGCAATAACTCTTCCTACTCTCCATTCTTCTCTTGTTGTAATCTCCCTAATCTTTTTACAATATTCATATAAAAGTCCAACAGGAATACTATCTTCATGAGCAGCTATTTCAATATCAGAATCAGCCTTAGTATATACAATCAAAGCACCATAGTTTATTTGTCTCTCACCAAGTTCATTTAAAATTTCTTCATCAAAAGCAAACTTATTACCAATTACTTTACGTCCTGTTACTTGTTGTATACCAGATAATAATTCTAATGGAAAACCCTCATTAAAAGTCTTAAAAGGAACATTAGAAGAAATACCCATCATTTCATAATGACTATTAATAGTATCACGACCTGCATTATTTTGTTTCGCAAATGTATAATAAGCATCTATATTCTTATCTTCTTTTAAATTTAAAGTATTTAAAAATCCTATCTTTTTTAAATTAGGTATAAAAGGATTATAATTTTTAATAATATTATCAACTAAACTAAGTCCTTCTTCATTTTTTTCATTAATACCTAACGAATCTAAAGCAATTAAAAATATTCTTTTAAATTCCATAATTTCACTTCCTTATTTTTTATTACGAGGATGATAATTTTTATAATCTTCTCTTATCTTTTCAGTTGTAACATGTGTATATATTTTAGTAGTAGAAATATCACTATGTCCTAACATTTCTTGAATACTACGTAAGTCAGCACCTCTATCAAGTAAATGAGTCGCAAAAGAATGTCTAAGACTATGAGGATGTATATTTTCATTTAATCCTTGTTTTTTAAGAATCTTTTTTAAATTTTTAAAAAAACCTTGTCTAGTAATAGGTTTTCCATGATTATTTAAAAATAAATAATCTGTAGTATCTTTCTTTAATAACTCCCCTCTTTTTTTCAAATATAAATTCAAATAATACATACTATATTCTCCAAGAGGAACTAATCTATCTTTACTACCTTTACCTACTACTCTAATCACATAATTAACAGTATCTATATCAAAAACTTTTAAATTAATAACCTCAGATATTCTAAGCCCTGCTCCATACATAACTTCAAGCATAGCTTTATTTCGATAATCAAATACTGTATTAAGCGGTATATCAAGTAATATATCAACTTCATCAACAGACAATGCATCAGGAATAACTTTCCTAGTCTTAGGACGAGAAATACTTAAACTAACATCTTTATCAAGTATCCCTTCTTTATATAGGTAACGATGAAAATTCTTAATAGAAGTAAGTTTATGAGCAATAGTACTAGCCTCATCTCCACACTCATTTCTATTTTTTAAAAAGTCTTCTATATCTTTAATAGAAATATTTTTAGCATTACTAATACCTTTATCTTCTAAAAACTTAATATATATCTTTAAATCATTATCATAAGATTTACGAGAATTATCAGAAAGACCCTTTTCAAAATAACAATAATTAAGAAAATCTAATAAATTATCATTAAGACTCATCCCTACCACCACTTATATTTTATCAAAAATATAACAAATAGACAAATAAAAAGAGACTATCAAAGTCTCTTAATAATATTAATTAAATCTTTTCTTTACTGTATAACCAAGTCCACATGCACTAGATACAGTTATTAAAAGAAGTAAATAAATATTAATATCTGATGTATCTGGATTCTTAGTATTATTACTATTTTCACTAGCAACTTCTACAGGTATATCTTCATAGACTGCAGTAAGTACCATATCATCTTCTAAAGTATCATTTTCTACATCAAAAACTTCTCCGTCTGCTGTTTTATAACCAACAAACTTTTGTCCATCTTTAGGTTTAATTAAAGCAGCGATTAATTCTTGTTCATCTTCATTTAAATCACTTAACTTTTTATCAGTACCTTTAATACTAAATACTCTACTACCATTAGCGCCTTTAATAGTAAAAGCAACTACATTTTCATCTTTAGTAAAACTAATAGTATTTGGATTTACTTGAATCTTTATTGTTTGCTCATATGTTCCATCTCCATTCCAATCAAGCTCATAATTTCCGATTGTAAGTGGATTTACTTTATTATTTAATAATTCTTTATCAACATAAATCCATGCTCCAAAAAAGCGTTGTGGGCTTGCTGGATCACTATCCTCTACTCCACCTTTGTTTTTTGAAAAATATTTTACTACTGTACCTGATGTTTTATCAGGTCGTCTCATTTTAGCTTCTTCACTAACTCCTTCTGGTGCGATAATTTTAACTCCTACCCACCATCCATCTACTGTTCTACCAACTGCAGGATCAGTAGGATACCATTTTAACTCTGCTACTTTATATGTAACTGTAATATCTGTATCACCAACAGCTTCAAAATTAGTATCATCTCCCATACCCTTAGCTACAGTTCCATATAATCCTTCAGCTGCATGAACAGTAGGCATAATTACCATTGCCATAGCAAATACTACCGCAAAATATAAAAACTTCTTCATAATAATCTCTATTTTGTGATTTTCACAAAATCCTCCTTTCGATAATAGTATTATACTATAGGAATAAGTATATATGCAATTTCTTTTTTGTTAATTTACATTTTATATTACAATCTATCTATAATCTTTAAATATTGATCTATTATTTTTTCTTCCTCATCTACTATAAGTTTAATAAAATCTGTATAATCATGTTCTACCATTGCCTTATCTAAAGCATCATAATACTTAGATTTAATACTTGCTTTTAATATTATTGGTAAATATCCATTTTTCATAGCTTCAAAATTCATTAATAATCTTGCTGTTCTGCCATTACCATCTACAAAAGGATGAATAAATACAAATTCCCCATGTAATAATGCTGCTCTAATTAAAGGATGATACTGCTTCCAATTATTATATCTATATATTAATTTTTCCATTTCCTCTGGCACTTTAACATAATCAACAGGAATTTGAGATGCTCCAGATATTTTAACATTTTCTGTTCTATATTTTCCTGCATTTTCATTATCTATTTCTTTTAAAATTAAACTATGAATATTCTTTATATTCCATTCAGAAATATCTGTATTTGATTTTACAAGATCTTCTAAAAATAAAATAGCATTCTTATGATTAATTACTTCTAAATGTTCCTTAACAGATTTCCCACCTATTGTAATACCTTCTAATACCACTTTAGTTTCTCTTAGTGTCAACGTATTACCCTCAATAGCATTACTATTATAAGTCCAATCTAATATATTGCTTTCTTCTAATGATTCTAAAGTTGCTTTAGAAAGAGGTCTTTTACTATTTAATTTAGCTAATTTTTCATCAACTTGTTTAAAATAATCATCTGCTAAATCAATTTTAAAATCAACCTCATCTTTAAATCTTTTATCAATTGGCTTATTAGCATCATCAGGAATAATCCATGTTGTACCAATTTTAGTAGCACCTTCAATTCTTCCATCTTTAATTAATTGTCTTATTCTTCTTTCACTAATATTCCATTTTTCACTAGCTTCTTTAATTTTCATAGTCATCACCTCATTACATATATTATACCGCTTCCGGAATATTATGTCAATCTATCATTACAAACGATTTTATCAATAGACAAACGAACATTAATTTGATATAATGAATTTGGTGATATATATGGATAAACCCTTAGCACAACGTCTAGCACCCACTAAATTAAGTGAAGTTTTAGGACAACAACAATTAGTAGGAAAAGGAAAAGTTTTATATAATTTAGTAAAAAAGAAAAAACTATTTTCTATGATTTTATATGGAAAACCTGGTATAGGAAAAACATCTATCGCAAATGCTATAGTAAATGAACTTGATGTAAGATATAGATTTTTAAATGCTACTATTCATAATAAAAAAGATTTTGATATAGTTGTAGAAGAAGCTAAAATGTATGGAGGTCTTGTCTTAATTATGGATGAAATACATCGTCTTAATAAAGACAAACAAGACTTACTTCTACCTCAACTAGAAAATGGAACAATTACATTAATTGGAATGACAACATCAAACCCATATCACTCAATAAATCCCGCAATTAGAAGTAGATGTCATTTATTTGAACTAAAAGAATTAGAACACGCTGATATATTAAAAGGTTTAAAAAAAGCTTTAAAAGATGATACATTTAAAGATATAAAAGTAGATAAAAAAGCATTAGAGTATATTGCTAATGTTTCAGGTAATGATTTAAGATATGCTTATAATTTACTAGAAATAAGTGCTTATACAACAAACGATAATAAAATAACAGAAGATACTGTTAAATCTGTTAATTCAAAACCAGTCTTTTTTAGTGATAAAAACAGTGATGGTCATTATGATGTTTTAAGTGCTTTTCAAAAGTCTATTCGTGGAAGTGATGTAGATGCTGCCCTTCACTATCTTGCAAGACTAATAGTAGAAGGAGATTTAGATTCAATTTATAGAAGAATGAGTGTTATTGCTTATGAAGATATAGGGCTTGCTAATCCTAATATTGGACCAAAAGTAATGGCTGCAATAGAAGCAGCAGAATTAGTTGGATTGCCAGAGGCTCGTATACCTCTTGGTACAATAGTAACAGAAATGGCCCTATCTCCTAAATCTAATACAGCACATATCGCTTTAGATGAGGCTATTAACGATATAGAAAAAGGATCAACTGGTAATGTTCCAAATCATATAAAAACAACATCTACTACTTATAAATACCCTCATGACTATCCAGGAAGTTATGTAGTACAACAATACTTACCAGATAAAATAAAACATAAAAAATATTATCATCCTAAAAAAGGTGGATATGAAGAAAAACTAGCAATCATTTATGAAAAAATAGAAAAATTAAAAGAGGAATAATCCTCTTTTTGTTTTACAAATTTATAAGAAACATCTTAAAAGCAAGTTTAGCATCCTTCTTACCAGACTTTATATCTAAATCAAGCTTTCCAAGTTTTTCTATAATAGATACAATCTCCCCTTTAGAAAAATTATATACTAAAGGAAGAGACTTTTCTAATCTATAAGGATGTACTCCTAAAATAGTCGCTAAATCATTATTACTAATATTATCATCATAACTTAACATTATTTGATAAATTAATCTTAATTGACTAGCAAGCCTTCCAATAACATCAATAGGAGTATAATCATAATCAAGTAACTCTAAATACAGCTCAAATGCCTTCTTTTTATTACGAGATGCTATAAAATTAACAAACTCAAACAACATTTTATCAGTATCTTTTTTAGCTTTAAAACAAATCTTTTCTACATCTTCTTCAGTAATAACTTTCTCATCATATTTAAAAAGCTTTAATTTCAAACATTCACTAGTAAGCATACTTATATTTTCATTAGTATATTGAATAAGTAAATTACGGGCTTTAAAATCAATCTTATAATCTTTAAATTGTTCTCTTAAAACATCATTTACCGTAATTTTAGAATTTACAAAATTAACTAGTTTTTTAATATCTTTAGTAAGTTTTTTTCTACTATCAAGCTTACTAGTACACATAATAAATAATACATCATCACTTGGTTTATTCAAATATTTAATTAAGTGTTCTACATCTTCATCCACTACTTTTAACTTACTACTACTTTCTAAAAAGAAAGTATTTTTTAATACTATAACTTTCCGAGGAGAAAGGAAAGAATAAGTATCTAAATCTTCTAAAACAGATGATAACTCATTCTCCTCTAAATCATAATAATTAACTACCTCATTATCAAAACCATTATCTTTTATTATCTTTTTTATAAGAGAATCTATTACAACAAAATCATCTGATTCAATTAAATAATTATTCTTCATATCCTTCTACTACATTTTTAACATACTCTAATGCTTCTTTTAATACTTTAGAGTTACGTCCTCCTCCTTGAGCAAAAGTATCACTACCTCCACCATTACCATCAGTTTTAATAGAAACATTTTTAACAAGAAGTCCTGCATTAATATTACAAGTACTCTTACATATAAAGTTAAAACTCTTATCTTCTTTAATATTTACAAGGAATATAAATTTCTTTCCATCTCTTGATAAATGATCTGCGATAGACTTCAATAACTTAGTATCTTGTTTTTCAAAAGGTTCAATTAAATATTCTATATCTTTAACTTTCTTCATCTTTTTCTTATAGCCATCTAAATTATTTAAAGTCTTAGCTTCTCTCTTACTAAAGAATTCTTTTTCTAAAGCTCTAACTTCTTCTTGTACATAAGAAAGTTCATTACGCTCTTTAACAATACTTTCATAACCAGTAGGCCTATCATGATCTATATCTACATCAAATGAAAGATTAATACCAATTTTCTTAGCTTCTTCTATAATAGTTTTAGCTTTCATTAAAAGTTTAACTTTCTCATCATTATAAGGTTTAATAACTTCAAGTAAAACTGTACTAGCCTTAGCACCAGTTGCAGCCTCTATTCTTAAAACATTACTACCTTTAGACTCACATGAATAAATCGCAAAATTCTTAATATCTTTTGTATTCGCAACATGAGTACCACCACAAAATTCAATTGACTTATCCATCTTAACAACACGTACAATATTAGAATACTTTTCATCAAAGAGTGCTAAAGCACCAAGTTCTTTGGCTTTTTCTATAGGTAAAATTTCAGTTGATACGATAATACCTTTATTTATAAGTTCATTAACTTTCTTTTCTACCTCAATAAGTTTACTATCACTAATATGTCCAGGATATGTAAAATCAAATCTAAGTTTTTCATTATCAACATAACTTCCTGCTTGATGAATAGAATCACTAATTAAACTACGTAGAGCATATTGAAGTAAATGAACACTACTATGATTGGCTTCTATTTCTTTTCTTCTTTCTTTATCTATAATAACATCACAAGAATCCCCTGTTTTAATAACACCATCTAAAAGTTTAACTTTATGTATATGTTGTCCATTAGGACCCTTAAAAACATCTAATACACGTGCTTTAAAGTTCTTACCAGTAATCATACCAGTATCACTAACTTGTCCTCCACTCTCAGCATAAAAACAAGTTCTATTCAAAATGATATAGCCATCATGATTAAGACTATCCTCTATTTTTTCTTTAGAGACAATCGCTAAAACATTACTCTTCATACGATAAATACCATAAACAAACTCAGAAGGTTTAGTAAATTCAAGTAATACTTTCTTTTGACTAGCCATCGCAGTCTTAGTCTTAGAATTCTCTTTAGCCATATCTCTTTGTGCTTTCATATATTTATCAAATTCTTCTTTAGATACTCTATAACCTAATTCTTCTAAATACTCACTAGTAAGTTCAAAAGGAAAACCATAAGTATCATAAAGTTTAAAAGCATCTTCACCACTTATATAACCATCACTACTATTTTTAACAAGTTCATTCAAACGTCTAAGACCAGTATCAAGTGTTTTTAAGAAAAGTTTTTCCTCATCCATTATCATTACTTTAATAGTACCTTTATTATCTTCAAGTTCAGGATAAACTGGCTTCATTATATCAACAACAGTATCTACTAATTTATACATAAATGGTTCATTAAAACCTAACTTTTTACCATATCTTACACCACGACGCAATAGACGACGTAAAATATATCCACGACCAACATTATCAAAACTAGCACCATCATTTAATGCAAATACAATAGCACGTATATGATCAGCAATAACTTTAAACTCTGTTTGTCCATCATATAAAATATTAGACATACTCTCTAACTTTTTAATAATAGGTTTAAATAAATCAGTCTCAAAATTACTATCTACATCTTGGAATATACAGCACCATCTCTCAAGTCCTGCACCAGTATCTATATTCTTACTAGGAAGTTCCTTATACTCCTCACGCTTCTTACCTTCTTCTGAATTAAATTGACTAAATACATTATTCCAAATCTCAACATATCTTTCTTGATCAATATCATTTTTAAATTTCTCTAAAGCATCTCCCTTAGGATCATACTTCTCTCCACGATCAAAGAAAATCTCAGAATCAGGTCCACAAGGTCCTTCTCCAATTTCCCAATAATTTTCTTCTAATTTAACTATATGAGTAGGATCAAGTCCAACCTCTTCCCAATATAACACTGCATCTTTATCAGTTGGATATACTGTAACATAAAGTAATTCTTTTGGTATATCAAACCACTCAGGACTAGTTAAAAGTTCAAAAGAAAATTCAATAGCCTCTTTTTTAAAATAATCTCCAATAGAAAAGTTTCCCATCATTTCAAAAAATGTTTGATGACGTTTAGTAATACCAACGTTTTCTATATCATTAGTACGTATACATTTTTGAATATTAGTAAGACGACGACAATCAGGGGTTTTACTTCCATCAAAGAATTTCTTTAAAGGAGTAACACCAGCATTAATCCATAAAAGACTATCATCATCAAGAGGTACAAGTGGTGCACTCTCAACAATCTTATGTCCTTTAGATTCAAAAAAATCTAACCATTTTTTACGTATTTCATAATGAGATAAATATTTCATTTTATTACCTCCTTAGCTATTCTAACAGCATCCTCTTTTAGTTTATCAAGAGTTGTATTTTTTACATCATAATCATAATCACTATAACCATCAAGAGCAGTCTCAGTAATATGTTTGCTTTGTTTATCAGTAAGTTCACTATTTTCAAAGTCTACTCTTTCAACATGTATCTTAACCGCATCTGGATATTTACTTTTAACAAATTCATATTCAAGTGGAAGTCTAACATCAGTAACGAGTGCTATATCAAAAAAGTTATCTAATACTTCCATATCCTCAACAAGTCTAGTAACAAAGAAATACTCTTTTCCCATTTTCTCCCTAATAACACCAGTACCTAAATCTTGAAGTAATTGACGTGGTTTAGTCTCTTCTCTTCCATCCCATCCAAAATAATCAATCGCAAAATGCTTTATATATTTAGATATCTGCATTATACAAACCTTTTTACCTAAAGACTCATAATACTCCTTCATGAATCCTCCAAAAGTATCTTTACCATTTCTAGCTTTACCACCTATTAAAATTATTTCCATAAATATTCCTCCTCACAAATAAAAGACCATTATTAGGAGGACAAAAGCCCGGTACCATCCTAAAATTGGTCTTAATTTCTTATAACGGCAATTACCGAAAAAACTCTAAAAGTAGCTTCCTAAAATATAACTTATTATCTTCCACCAAACGATAACTCTCTTTAAAGCTATAATTTTTAGTACTCATCTTTTATCAACGTTTTTTTAATTATCTTTAATTTTTTTCATTACGTTTAATTTCTCATCCACAAAAAGTAAAACCACTTTTACGGACGCTATTACAGGTGTTGCAACAATCATACCTACTATACCAAAAAAATGTTGGAAAATCAAGAGCCCAATCATAATTGTTACAGGATGAAGTTTCATCGCATGTCCCATTATAATAGGTTGATAGAAATTATTCTCAAGTATCTGGACAACTATAATAGAAATAAGTGCACAAATACCAGTCATAGGTGAAATTGTAAATCCAACAATAACCGCAGGTGCTCCTCCAATATAAGGTCCAAAATAAGGAATAATATCTGTAACTGCACAAAAGAATGCAAAAATAAGTGGTGCCTTAAGACCCGCCAGTGTAAGTCCAACTGCTTGAGTTAAAAACACAAGTAACATAACAATCAAAACACCTTGTACATAACCACGAAGCGATTTATTAATCCTATTAATTAAATCTTTGGTATTATTCTCCCATGCTTTAGGTAAAGTCCTAATAACAATAGGATGTAACTTATCAAAATCATAAAGTAAATAAAAACCAATCATAATACCTAAAATAAACGATATACTACCACTTACAAAAGAAGTAGTCATATCAAGTAAAGTATTAGGTAAATTACGAGTTATTCCTCCCGCAAAAGACTCCATACTATTAAGTATTTCTTGTTTAGTAGATGAAAGATTTAAAGAAGTACTATCAGTAAGACTCTTAAATATATCTGAGACAAATCCCTTCATATCATTCATTATTCTAGGAATTTCTACAATAAATTCTTTTATTTGATCTATAAAACTAGGCATAAGTAAAAATCCTAAAAGACCAAGTCCTCCAAAAACAAGTAAATATACAATTATACACCCCGCAAGTCTAGGTATTTTCTTATTCTGTAAATACCTAACCATCGGATCAAAAAGCCAAGCTATCAACACTCCTAAAAACAAAGGAGACAAAACAATAAATACATTTTTAATAAAAGTTAATAAATCCCATGCTATAAATAAGTTAGTAACTAAAACAATCAAAAGTATAACTGCAATAATAAAACCAACTCTTAGTATTTTAGTAGAAAGATTTAAAATCTCATTTACTTTTTTAACATCGACTTTCTTACTATCCATATAATCACCTTCTTACTATAAGAATAGTATAACACAAATTTATGATAATTAAAAAAATATTATGTATTTTTTTCTAAATATTATATAATAAAATTGGTGATTATATGTTTACTATAAAAAATAAAAATGAAAATATAGAAATAATAAAAAATTCTAAATTTATATCTTTAATTTATAATATAAATACCAAAGATGATATAGAAAAACATTTAAAGCAAGCAAAAAAACAATATCCAAAAGCAACCCACTATTGTTATGCTTATATAATAGATGAAGATAAAAAGTCATCAGATGATAAAGAGCCAAGTGGCACAGCAGGATATCCAATACTCCATGTCTTAGAAGAAAATAACCTAAATCATATTTTATGTATAGTAATAAGATATTTTGGAGGAATAAAACTGGGTGCTGGAGGACTTGTTAGAGCATACACCAAAGCAACTTCAAACAACATAAAAAATGCCAACCTAAAAGAATTAAAAACAGGAATTTTAATTGAAATAAATTTCCCATATGAAATATCAAAAGATATAGATTACTTACTAAAAGATAATATTATATTAGAAAAAGAATACATTGATACAATAAAATATAAAACAATAGTAAATAATAAAACTTTAAATATTTTAAACGAAAAAAATATAGAAATAAAAATATTAAATGAAAACACATACTATTAAAGAGTTCTTTTAAGAACTCTTTTATTTAACATCTAAAAACTCTTTATAAAACATCTTCTCTCTTAAATTATACATATCTTTATCTAATTTAGGTAATTTATCTAAAGTATTAATACTACCATTTTTAGATACACCTATATAATAATTATAAGTAGGTAAAACCTCTCTAGTAGAATATAACCATCTATAATAAGGATCAATTTCTATATCCATATTATTTAAAATATTAGAAAGAAGAAATTCATAACCTGCATAGTTAGAAAAATCTATTGAAACATTATAATTACTAAGTATTAATGCCTCAGTATTATACTTCCTAAAAGTATTAATAACACTATCATTAGTATTAAAATAATCTAAATAAGGATAAATATCTTTATTATCTTTATCAGTAAGAAAAGGTAAATGATCTCCAAAAAATATCAAAATAGTATCTTCTTTAGTAGAATTAATATAATCATACATCTTTTTAAGCATCTTATCAGCATCATAAATACCTTGTGCATAAGAAAGTAATATATCCTGATATTTACTCTCTAAATTAGAAGACTTAACACTAATATCGTACTTACTATATTTTTCTTTATAATATAACATATGAGATTGCATAGTCTCAGCAAATATAAATTTCTTACTTCTACTTTTCTTCATATTATTAATAATCACATCCGCAATATGATCATCAGAAACATAAAGACCCTTATTATATTTCTTATCATTTTCTAAAATAAATTTATCAAAACCAATACTTTTCATAACATCCGTTGAATTATAAGAATCTTCTCCTAACAAAACAGTAGTATCATACCCTTCTTCTTTTAATTCATTAACTAAAGATACTCTTCTTTTTTTATCTTTATAAAAATCTAAAAATGGAACAGTTCCAAAATCTAAAAAGGACACATTCCCACCAGTTAAAACTTCAAAAGAAATATTACTAGTCATACATCCAAATCCAGGACTAACAATAGATACTAACTTCCCTTTATTTTTAAGTTCATTATAATTTTTAGTAATTTTCTTATCAAAAGTTATATTATCCTTTAGTTTATCTACATCAAAAAAAGATTCAGAAAGTATAACAATAATATTAGGTTTTCCAATATTTTTAGATTTTTTATTTTTAACACTATTTTCAAGTTTTTCTAACTTATCCCTATCATAATCCTTTGGCTTATCTTTAACCATACTATTAAGCATTTGAAAATGCATTCCTCCAATAATACCATAATAATTATAAAGAGTAACATAAGAGCTATAAACATTAAAATCATTTCTTAAAACATCTTTATAAACAAAATTAAAAAATATTTCCTTACCAAAAGTACTCGGATATAAAACCAAAAGCAAAATAAATATCAAAGTAACTCCTATATATTTATTCTTCTTTCCATTAAAAACCATCTCAACTTTACTAGATAAATAATATAAAAATATTAATATTAAAATAAAAGGAATAAATTTAATAAAAGAAATAAATAAACTACTTACTATATTACTTTTAGTAAAAGTAAAAATATTTCTATAATTACCTAAAAAATTAATATCACTAACAAATAAAGGACTATATGCATATAAAAGTTTTAACTTATTAATAACCATAATTAAAAAAACAAATATAAATATAATCATATAAGCTTTTTTACTACTCTTAACAAACATCATCAATATAACATTTAATATATCGATAATTATTAATGTAAAAACAAAAGATTTAACACTAATAGTTTGAAGAGGAAAATCAGTTAAAAAAGCAAAAGTCAAATACATAGAAATAAGTAAAAGTGTTGGTATTAATAAATAATTATAAAATATTTCTATTTTTTTATTACTATTTTTATTCATACAATCACACTTTCCCAAAATATTTAAGTAAAATCAAAGATACAATAACAATACCCAAAATAAGATAAAATAATTTTAATTTTAAATTTGATTTAGGTATTTTAAAATTAAAAACAAATAAAAATCCTACTACAGTTAAAACCGCCATAACTAAATATTCTGACATAGAAAAAAACAACAATAAAGGAAGTATAAAAGAGATTGTTGTAATAGGTAAACCTCTAAAATATTTCTTATCACTTAAATTTATATTAAAATAAGCAAGTCTAGTAATACCACAAAACAAATAAAAGAAATAAACTATTACATTAAATATAGAATGATATCCTAAACAATAACAAATAATAATAGGAAAAACACCAAAACACACAACATCAACTAAAGAATCAAGTTGAATACCATACTGTTTTTCAATATTTCTTCTCTTAACAATCCTAGCAATCGTTCCATCAAAAGTATCACATATTCCTGATAAAAGTAGACAAATAAGAGAAAGATAAACATTCCCATCAAGAGAAAAATTAATACCTAACACAGTAAAAAACAAGCCAATAAAAGTTAAAATTATACTCATATTATAATAACCAATAAACATAAAATACTCTCCTACTCTTATTTAATTCTATAATAATACTAAAGTTAAGTCAACTAATAAATTCCTAGTACTAATCACTTATTCTAACATTAACACCATCTACTTTTTTATATATACGACTCTTATTTTTAGATACTTTCTTTTCTATTTCCTCTCCTAAATCAATATTCAAAATCTCAGATAAACCAAGTAAATAAATCGCAATATCCGCAAGTTCTTCCCCTAAATCATCCTTTTTCTTATTAAAAGCATCATAAGCCTCAGCTACCTCTCCATATAAAAGACAAAACTCTTTATTTACATCACTTATATTAAACCCCTTGTCTTTTTTATTTTGAAAAATATCTTCTTGTAATTTTTTTAAATCCATAAACTACCTCCTATATAAACATTTATTTATGTTTTTCTTTCTTATCTAAACTATTAATGTAATTATTAAATTCTTTAAATGATAAATTATCATCTACCTTATAAAACTCTGTTACCTCTCTAATATTACCTAAAGACACTTTTATATAATAATCGTTGATTTTATCAATTGCTTCATCAAAACTTTCAAATTCATATATTCCTACCTTTTTCCAGTTAGGATGTTCTATTTGATATACTTTACCATTTAATTCATACAATACAAAACAATGCATATGTTCATCTTCATTTAAATCATTAAAATTTTCATCTTCATAAATTCTAGTACAAAACATCCTATTAGGAATATTTATTTTTCTAAGTAACATACTCATTAAATAAACTTGTTCTATACATGTACCAATACCATGTGATAAAACTTCATCTATACTAGAAGTCCTATATAATTTACGAAAATTTTTCATATTTCCAATATGTTCTTCATTATTAATATCTAACCATCCATATCTAATATTAGATTTCATAAATTCAAGTATATCATTAGGTGTTTTTATATCATTAATAGTCATATCTACTCCTCCTTTCTTAAATTATACTTAAAAATTTATTATAATACTAGAAAAAAGTATCAAAAGATACTTTTTACGAATTTAAAGATTCACTATTATATAATTTTTTATATGTTTTACTAGTTTTTAATAATTCATCATGAGTACCACTCGCAACTACTCTTCCTCCATCTATAACATGAATAATATCAGCATCTATAATAGTAGAAAGACGATGAGCAACTATCACAACAGTATGATTTTTAACTAGATTATCAATTGACTCTTTAACAAACTCCTGAGAATTATTATCAAGAGCACTCGTTGCTTCATCAAATAATATAACTTTACATTTTTTAGATAATACTCTAGCAATCGCAAGTCTTTGTTTTTGTCCACCTGACAAATTAACTCCACCTTCACCTAATACAGTATCATACCCTTTAGGTAAAGACATAATATAATCATCTAAATAAGCAAGTTTTGTATACTTTCTAATATCATCTAAACTAATATCAGGATCAATAAGTTTAAAATTATCTCTAATACTGCGATTAAAAACAAATGGTTCTTGACGAATCACAGAAATATGACTTCTTAATTCATCTTCACTTAAATCACGTATATTAACTCCATCAAGTAATATTTCTCCTTCACTAGGATCAAATATCCTTGTAATTAAATTAAATAAAGTAGATTTACCTTGACCA
The DNA here is from genome assembly GCA_947632065.1 of uncultured Bacilli bacterium. GTDB lineage: Bacteria > Bacillota_I > Bacilli_A > RF39 > UBA660 > CANRDQ01. The sequence continues at coordinate 23,178 of CANRNO010000014.1, forward strand.
GATTTTCCTACTATCGCAATCTTTTTATTAGACTCTAACTTCAAATTAAAATTATTCAAAGTATTCTCTTCATTAGGATAAGCAAAAGAAACATTATTAAATTCAAGTTTCCCCTTAACATTACTAATACTCATATTACCAAACTCTTCATCATTATAAAGTTTATTTTCAAGTATTTCATTTACTCTTCCAATAGATACTATTACTCTTTGATATGTTTGTGTTAAATCATTAATATTTTCAATTAACCACATATAACGATATATATAATAAGTCATCGCAACAAAGAATGTTAATGATATTTGTTTATAATAAAGAAGAATAATACAAGTAATAAAAACTCCTACTTCAAGTATAGATTTTAAAGCTCTAGTTATAATATTAAACTCCATTTGAACATCAATTTCTTTAACTGATTTAAAGTAAATTCTTTTAATAATATATTTTATATCATCAAGTAAATATTTCTTTATTCCCAAAGTTTTAATTTCTCTTACCCCTCTAATTGATTCAGTAACCAAAGAAGTAAATTTATCTTGTACTCTCTTTCTTTGTTTATGTGCTTTTTTTAAAAGTGGATTATATTTCTTCAAAGCCAAAAATAACAACATTATAAATAATACTATTTCTCCTCCTACAATCCAAGAATTATAAAATATATAAAATATTATTATAAAAGATCCAACTAGTGAAGATACTGCATTAAGTAGGCTTCCAAAAGCAAAACTCAAAGAATCAGCATCCACTGTAATACGATTAATAATCTCTCCACTAGACTTCTCTTCAAAAGCAACAGCTGGTAAATCTAATGCTTTCTTATAAGAAAAATATCCTAATTTTCTAGTTAAAGAACTTTCTATCTTATAAAGTATAGCATTCGCAATATGAAGTAATATTCCACCAACTGTAATACCTAAAACAAAATATATTAATAGATATATAATTGCCTCTTTTAATCTAAATCCCACAATCGCCTCAACTGCTGCTCCATTTAAATAACCAGTAGCGATCTCACTAACACCAGAGACAAATATAAATAAACTCGCAATTATAAGTTTAACTTTTTCTTCTTTGATTAATTTAATTAGAGGTATAAATTCTTTTATATCTTTCATAATACACCTCCAAAAAAATAACTACCATTATGGTAGTTTAAAGTATGTTAAAGAACAGGAAAATGAACTTTCCTTTCTTTATACCAAACTACCTTATTAAAATTATTTAAAACATATAAAAATAAAATATTCATTTTCCCACTCCTTTCTCTTTAAATTCATATAAATTTTATCATTAAATAATAACAAAGTCAAATTTATTCAGGGAAAAATGTTATTTAAAGACTTAAATGCAATTTTTAAATATTAAAATACAAAAGTTGCATTTAGTCCTTTAATAGTATTTAAT
>CANRNO010000015.1 GCA_947632065.1 uncultured Bacilli bacterium
AAGTTTTTTTGATTACAATGTGTGCCTTTCATAGGACTGAAAGGACTATAGAAAGGAATGTGAGGTTAATATGAAAAGAAAATTAAAAAAATATATAAAAGAAACAGAAGAAAAACTACAAAACTTAAAAAAAGAAGATATTAAAAAACTAAAAGAAGAACATCTAATAAAAATAAATATTTATCAACATGAAAGATTAGTAAGTTTATTAATTTCTTTATTTATAGGATTATTTACAATAATATCTTTTCTACTTTCAGCAGCCAATCAAACATTCTTTGTAACTACAACAATATTAGTAGTATTATTACTTTTTTGTCTATATAACTATTTCTACTTAGAAAATGGTTTAAAAAGATTATATAATCAATACGATAAAATGGTTTAGAATATCTAAATCATTTTTAAATATAAGGAGGAAAAATGATTTTAAATGTAAGTGGAAGAACAGATGTAGTAGCATTCTACACACCTTGGTTTCTAAATAGATTAAAAGAAGGATTTATAGATGTTAGAAATCCCTTTGTTAAAACACAAGTTAGTAGAATATACTTTAAAGATGTAGATTTAATATTATTTTGTACTAAAAATCCTATACCAATAGAAAAACATCTAAAAGATATAAATAAACCTATTATATTCCATGTAACAATAACTCCTTATAATAAAGATTTAGAAATAAACGTAGCATCAAAAACAGAAATAATTAATTCAGTAAAAAGAATATCTAAAATAGTAGGAATAGATAACTTATATATTAGATATGATCCTATATTAAAAAATAAAAAATATAACATAGAGTATCATAAAAAAGCATTTAATAAATTATGTAATCTATTAAATGGTTATGTAAAAAACATAATAGTATCCTTTATAGATGATTATAAAAACGTATCTAAAAATAAAGATGTTCTAAATTTAGAAGAATTAACAGAAGATGATTATAAAGAAATAGATACATACTTCTCTAAAGTAGCAAAACAAAACAATATGACAGTTCAAACATGTTCAGAAGAGAAAAATCTATGTGAATATGGATTTATAAAAAGAGATTGTATATCAAGAAACTTAGCATTCAAAATGACAGGTAAAACTAATTTCAAGTTATGGAAAGCAAGAAAAAACAATGCTTGTAAATGTGTAGAAATGACTGATATAGGAGTATATAATACGTGCAATCATTTTTGTAAATATTGTTATGCTAACTTTAATGAAGAAGAAGTAAAAGACAATATAAAAAAACATGATCCAACATCGACCATGTTAATAGGGCACTTACAAAAAGATGATATTATAAAAATTAGGAAGTAATATCTTTAATCTGAGAATATTCTTCTACTAGCTTTTCAAAAATACCCTTTCCACAATTCGCAGGAGAAGTAGAAGGAAGATATATCGCATCAATTAAAGTATTATCTTTACAATACTTATTATATAAATTATAAGATACTCTTCCAGTAGTATAAATAACAGAAACATTAGAATTATTAAGTATATAATTTATATCATTTACTACAACATTTCTAATAGATGAATCACTTGAACCTTTAATATCACAACTCTCAATAACATCCCATAAAGCAATACAATGTCTTTCTAAAAATTTCTTTTTATCCACAATTGTCTGTGGAATATCTTCATTATAAATAAAAGAAAGAACTTTCCAAAACCTATTTTGTGGATGAGCATAATAAAAACCTTCTTCTAAAGATTTACGTGATGGCATACTACCAAGAATTAAAACTTTAGAATTTTTCTTATAAAAAGGTCCAAACTCATGACTAACACGCATAATAATCACCATAATTAATATAACATACTTTTTAAATTTTATTAATTATATTATAATATAATTAGGAGGATAAAAATGAAAGCAGTAAAAAAGAATTGGTATAACATAGTATCCATTATAGCTTTATTAATATTTTTAATAATTGCTATGGAACTATTACAAAGAGATATATTTGATATAGATAATACAGTATATAACTTTCTAGTAAGTATAAGAAATCCCATACTAAATAATTTCTTTAAATTTATTACTATATTTGCAAATAGAAATCCTATAATTATAATTACTGTAATATTATGTTTAGTAATATTTAAAGATAATAAAGAAAGATTCTATATTGTACTGAATGTATTACTTGTACCATTAATAAATGTAATACTAAAAAGTATTTTCGCAAGAGAAAGACCAAATATTTTAAGATTAATAAATGAAACAGGATATAGTTTCCCATCTGGTCATGCTATGCTTTCAACTGCATTCTATGGACTATTAATATATTTCTCTTATAAAAAAATAAAAACACCTTGGCTTAGAAATACAGCATGCATTGGACTATCACTATTAATAATACTAATAATGATAAGTAGAATTTATGTAGGAGTACACTATACAACAGATGTAATCGCAGGATGTTGTCTTTCACTTTTCTATCTAGCAATCTTTATAAAAGCAATGAATGCATATAAATAAAATTGAGGTAGTGATTATATGAGTAAAATATGTGAAGTATGTAAAAAAGAAATAGAAGATAATAGTAGAGTATGTAAGTATTGTGGTAATGTTATTATAGATAATATTAAAACTAAAAAAGAAGAAAAAGTAACAAAACAATTACCTAAATCAAAAGAAAAACATACTAGAAGAAATATAAGTATAATAATTATAATTTTAATTACTACATTTTTAATAATAGGTATACCATATTTAGTTTTATATATGTGGTATAATAGCAATTGTACTGGTTTAAATCCCATGTATATAATAGGCTCAGAAGAAGAAAAACGACATAAAACTTGTGATAGAGTAAAAAATATTATAAATATACATGAAGATGATAGGTGGAAAGTACAATAATATATTTAATAGCACATTAACATCTTGTTAACTAAAATATTTTGTGGTATAATGTATTCATAAAGGAAAATAAAAGAATATACTTAATCTTCGCTTGGTTAGGTAAAATCCTTAGATTGTGGCTGCACACTAATACTCCATTGCGAAACGTTAGTGTGCTTTTCTATTATATAGTAAAGTGAATACTAATATAAATAGGAGGATGATTATAATAAACTGAGAAAATTCCCTTTTTGTCATAAACACCACCTCCTTTTCATTTTTAGGAAAAGGAGTGCACCTAACGCAAATTAAGTATATCCAACATTATTATACTATTTGTAAACAAAACTATCAATAGCCTATAAAGTAATAATATAAAAAATTGCAATATTTTATTGTTAGAAAGAAGATAAATAATATGAAAAATAAGACAATAATAGATAAAATATTTACTACAATGTTTTATATACTATTTATAATTAGCATAGTAATAGATATTATCGCAATAATTAATATAATAAATTTCTGTAATCCAACATTTGAACAAACATTTATTTATAATTTATTCTTTAAAAATATATATTACTCCATGTTTGTTTATATAGAAAATATAATATTAATTATAGTATCATTAATATATATTTATAATTTTTTAAAATCAAAAAATATTCTTCAAAGCATCATTGGACTTACTGCCATAATATCAGTATTTATACTTTGGTATCCGATATGTAATGCATTTGATATCATCACTCTTACATGTCTAAATAATAATATTTGGTAAAATAATTTATACATATCGAAAGATATGTTTTAATATTGATAAAAAACTATAAGTTTAGTAAAATATAGTTATTAATAAGAAATACAAAAATATAATTATATTGTTACCGAAAGGAGAGTAGTATGTTAGAACTTAAAAATATTACTAAAGTTTATGAAACAGAAAATTTTAAACAAAAAGCTTTAAACAAAGTTAGTATTAATTTTCGTAAAAATGAATTTGTATCAATTTTAGGACAAAGTGGAAGTGGAAAAACAACACTTTTAAATATTGTTGGTGGACTTGATAATTATACTAAAGGTAATTTATTAATTAATGGAATTTCAACAAAAGAATATAAAGATAGAGATTGGGATATTTATCGTAATCATAAAGTAGGTTTTATCTTTCAAAGTTATAATCTAATTGGACATCAAACAGTACTTGCAAACGTTGAACTTGCTCTAACTTTATCAGGAGTATCACCAAAAGAAAGAAGAAGACGTGCTAAAAGAGCTTTAAGAGATGTTGGTCTTGGAGATCATATGAAGAAAAAACCAAACCAATTATCTGGAGGACAAATGCAAAGAGTTGCGATAGCTCGTGCTCTAATAAACGATCCAGAAATAATACTTGCTGATGAACCAACAGGAGCTCTAGACTCAGAAACATCAACTCAAATTATGAAAATACTAAAAAAAGTTGCTGAAGATAGACTTGTAATTATGGTTACTCATAATCCAGAACTTGCAAATGAATATTCAACAAGAATAATAAACTTAAAAGATGGAGAAATAACAGGAGACTCTAATCCATATGAAGGAGGAGAATATCAAGAACAAGAAGAGACAAAGAAAAAAAGAAAAAAGAAAAACTCTATGTCTCATAAAACAGCCTTTGGTCTTTCAATGAATAACTTGATGACTAAAAAAGGAAGAACAATTCTAACTGCCTTCGCAGGATCTATTGGAATAATTGGAATCGCAGTAATACTATCAGTATCAACAGGAGTACAAGAATTTATCGATAGAACAGAAGAAGAAACACTATCAAGTTATCCACTTACTATAGAATCCCAAACAATAGATTTAAATAGTTTCTCTAGTACTCATAAAACAAAAGAAAAGAAATGTGATAAAAATACAGTATGTTCTAAAAATATAATGGAAGATATATTAAGCGCAACATCTTCTAGTAAAATAAGTAATAATCTAGAAAAATTAAAAACTTATTTAGAAGATAATAAAGAAATTCAAAAGAATGTAAATGATATTAAATATAAATATGGATTTGATTTACAAATATACACAAATAAAGAAAAAGATAACGTAAAAGTTAATCCAAATACTCTAATGTATACTATGATGGGACAAGCTAGTGGTACTGATATGAGTAATATGGCATCAATGCCATCCTCATCTATGACAAGTCAAAATATTTTTACAGAACTTATGGATAATGATAGAATGTTAAAAAGTCAATATCAAGTACTAAAGGGAAGAATGCCACAAAAATATAATGAAGTAGTCTTAATAGTAGATGATGATAATCAATTAGTAGATTACGTTATGTATGTTTTAGGACTTAAAGATCAAAAAGATATTGTTAATTTTAGAAAAGATATGATAGAAGGAAAAGAATTCAAAAGTAAAGATTCAACATTTACATATGATGACTTATTAAACTTAACATTTAAAGCAATAGTAAATGCAGATATGTATAAAAAACAATATGGAGTATGGATGGATACAAGTAAAAATCCAACTGAAATAGATAAGTTAATTGATAATGGTATTGAACTTAAAGTAGTAGGAATTCTAAAACCAAATGAAGATGCAACTACAGCTCTAACAAATGTCGTTGGATATAAAAAAGAATTAACAGACTATATAATGGAACAAAATAATAAAAGTCAAATTGCTAAAGAACAACAAGAAAATCCTAATATAGATGTATTTACAGGAGAAGAATTTGATGAACTTCAAAATAGTTTAGATATGAACTTACAAAGAATAGGAGTTGCAAAAACTAATAAACCTTCTACAATAGAAATATATCCAAAAAGTTTTAATTCAAAAGAAAAAATAGAAGATATACTTAGTGATTATAATGATAAAGCTAAAAAAGAAAATAGAGAAGAAGACTCTATTACATATACTGACTATGTTGGAATAATAATGTCAGGAGTTACATCTATTATAGATGTTATTACAATAGGATTAATTGGATTTGTAAGTATTTCTCTAATAGTATCAAGTATAATGATAGCAATCATTACTTATATAAGCGTATTAGAGAGAACTAAAGAAATAGGAATACTAAGAGCAATAGGTGCTAGTAAAAAAGATATATCAAGAGTATTTAATGCAGAAACATTTATAGAAGGATTAATTGCAGGAATATTTGGTATAGTAATAACTTTATTAATTAATATACCAATAAACTTAATTATAAAAAGTTATTCAGATATTTCAAATATCGCAACATTAAATCCGATTGCTGCACTAATTCTAATTATTATAAGTGTATTCCTAACAGTCTTAGCAGGTTTCATCCCAGCAAAAATAGCTGCTAAAAAAGATCCAGTAGAATCCCTAAGAACAGAATAATAAAAGGACAAGTTACAAAAAAGTAACTTGTCTTTTTAACTATGAACTTTACTTAAATATTTTTTATCACTTCTACCACAAAACCAATCCATAGAAATATTATACTTTTCACATATTTGATATAAAAAACTAGTAAGAATTAAAGTTTTACCAGACTCATATGCATGAAGAGTAGAAGCAGTAGTATTAAGTTCATCTGCTAGTTCTCTAAAAGTAAGATTATTATCATGTCTTACTTCTTTTAGTTTTTGCTTAATAACATTTTTATCAAGTTCAACAACATTATTAATATTATAAGGTTTCTTTTCATTAGATAAATATAAAACATAATCCATAGAAACATCATAAAAATTACATAAAGTATTAAGGTGCTTTAAAGGAATAATCTCAACTCCAATTTCCCATAATGAATAACTTTGTTGAGTAACTTTTAATTTGTCTGCTATATCTTTCTGATATAAGTCAGAATCTTCTCTTAAATCTCTTATTCTTTGCTTATACATAAATATCACCACTTTAATTGTCTATTAAAATACTAATTTCCAATAATTTACACAAGGAAATACGAACACAAATGATATAATTTCTATAAGAGTAAAAATACATAAAGTGACATTTTACGTATATTTAGTGTTTTAAAATGTTAAGGTAAGGAGTGCACTATGAAAGAAGAAAAGAATAGAAAAGCAATAATAATGATATTAACAATATCATCAATATTAGTAGTATTAGGAGTAACTTATGCAGCATTTGTATATACAGGGAAAGGAACAAAAGAAAATAGTGTAACAACAGGAGATGTTTCTTTTGTATATAATGAAACAAGTAATGGAATATCCATTACAAATGCATATCCAATGAATGATGAAAAAGGAAAAGTTCTAACAGATGAAGGAGAAAATGTAACAAAAGGATATTTTGATTTTAATGTAGAGTCAACAATGGGAGCATCAACAATAATACCATATTATGTGTATGCAGTAGATATGACAGAAGAGGATGCTAAAAAATTAGATACAAATTATGTAAAGATATATCTAACAGACCAAGATGAGAGTGCAATAGAAGGATATGAAGAAGTACCAGTATATGCAGATTTAGATGATATAACAGCACAAGAGGATGGAGAGGAAGTAAAAGGAAAATTATTATATCAAGATACATTTTATGAAAGTGGAACAAAAGAGTTTAGATTAAGATTATGGGTATCAGATGAGTATGAAGTAAAAGAAGAGTCAGAAAAGTTTAAAATGAGAGTAGATGTAAATACAGAAGCAGAAGTAATACCAAAGGACCAAAATAAGCCTACATGCTCTATTGAAAACGCACAACCTCAAACAGCAGGAGCAAATCAAGATATAAGTATGACAATAAAGTGTACAGATGACAATGGAACAGTAACTTCAAATATGACAAGTGAAAACATACATGTCTTATTAAATAATGAAGAAGTTGAACCTACAAAGAAAGAACTAAGTGAAGGAATAGCGGCAACAGAAGTAACAGGAGAGAATGGAATACAACATAACTTAACATTATCAGGTTTTGAAAAGGATGGACCATTATCAATAAAAATAGATAGTGGAGTAATAACAGACCAATATAAAAACACAAATGATGAACAGGAACTATCTACAAATGTAAAAATAGATGCAACTGGACCAGTATGTACATTAGAAGATTATTTTCCAACAAAGACAATAACAAAAGATAAAACATTGGAATTAACAATAAGTTGTACAGATGAAAATGGAATAGGTAAAGATTTAACTAGTGATGGAATAAAAATAAAAGTAGGAGAAGATGAAGAAACAGAATTAACAAAAGAAATAAAAAATACAGAGTCTATAGACCAAGGAAATAAATACACAGTAGAAATAAAAGGATTTACTAAAACAGGAAAGATAGAACCAATAATAAATGCAGATTCATTACAAGATACATTAGAAAACCCAAATAAAGAGACAACATTAGATATGGATTTAGAAATAAGTAATACTCCGGAAGAAGATTTTGAAGAGAATGCAAATTCATCATCTACACCATATACTGAAGATACAAAACATAATATGTTTGAGATAGAACATGATGGAGTCACAGAATATAGATATATAGGAGATGACCCATATAACTATGTACAAATAGACGGAGAAAGTAGTTTGTGGAGAATAATAGGAGTAGTAGAAGATGAGAACTCATCAGGGAAGAAAGAAGCAAGAATCAAATTAATGAGAGATGAGAATATAGGAAGTTACTCATGGGATAATAAAACACAAGGAACAGGATCAAATCTAAGTAGTAGTTATGGATCAAATAACTGGAATGATTCGACACTACGAGGAATATTAAATACAGGTGGAGCATATTATGAGAAAAAGAATGGAACATGTTCAACTGGAAAAACGTTAGGAACGAGTAAAGCATGTGACTTCTCGACAACAGGATTATCAAGTACATTAAAAGGCAAGATAGAGAATATGAAATGGTACTTAGGAGGAATGCAAAGTTTCTCTAATTTCACAACATCAGATTTCTATAACGGAGAACGTGGAAGTGAAACATGTATAACAACAGGAAGTTGTTCAAGTGAGAAAACAAGAGAGACAACAGGAACAGGATATGTAGGATTGATGTATCCTTCAGATTATGGATTTACATTCTCAAATGGAGTAAACCAAGGATGTTATGATAAACCAAATCAATGTTATAGTGGAGGAAGTAGTACTTCTACTCCTGATCCAACTAAGAGTTGGATTTACAAACAAGACTCAAGTAGTTATCAATGGACTCTTTCTCCGAATTCCAACTACCCGTACTACGTGTTGTTTGTACACCCGATCGGTAATTTCGGCAACGGCACCGCGTACTCCGAGATTGTGGTCCGCCCTGTAGTATATCTAAAATCTGGAACCACCCTTGGAGGAGGAGATGGACAAAAAACAAGTCCATATACAATCGAAGAAAAGACGGATGCGGCCATAGATTTAGAAAGTCCAATCTGTAGTATAGAGTCAATAACACCACAAAATCCTACCCAAGAAGATGAAGTACAAATAAAAATAAATTGTACAGATAATAGTGGAAAAGTAATAGAAAAGTCAGCACTAACAAAAGAAGATATAGAAGTAAAAATAAGTGGAGAGACATCAAGTGCAACAAAAGAGTTAAATAAAACATCATCAACAGATAATGAAATAAAATATACATTAACACTAAATGGTTTTGAAAAAGCAGGGTCATTATCAATAAATATACCAGCAAATAAAATATATGATGAAAGTGGAAATAGTAATATAGAAACTTCTTTAACAGTAGGTTCAATAAGGGCAAAAATTAATAACTTAATAGTTAATTCAAAAGATATAGCCTATAGTGATGATACAAAACATGATATGTTTGAATTCGAACAACCAGATGGAAGTACAGGATATAGATATATAGGAGATGACCCATATAACTATGTAAAGATGAATGATGATAATAGTATATGGAGAATAATTGGAGTATTCAATGATCCTGATTCAACAGGAAGTAAGACTCAACAAAGAATTAAATTAATCAAAGACCAATCAGTAGGAGAAAAAGCATGGGATACAAACAATAAAAACAACTGGACCAGACCAGCAACACTTCAATCAGATTTAAATTCAGGAAGTACATATAGTTCATTATCAGCGACCCTAAAAGGAAAGATAGAGGAAATGAAATGGTACTTAGGAGGATATGATGGTAGTAGCCCACGTAGTACAGAAAACATATTTAAACAAGAGCGAGGAAGTAAAGGTGGTGGATCAGCTGCTAGTACTACAACATGGGATGGATATGTAGGATTAATGTATCCGTCAGATTATGGGTATACATATGCAAATGGAGTTAGTAATTGTTATACTGATTTTTATAATACTTCAGCTTCTGCGTGTAGTTCTGCCAATGCTGCAAAAGGATGGATACGAATAGGACATGAATCTGAGTATCAATGGACTCTCACTCCGTATTCCGACGATGTCTACCACGTAAACTGTGTCCACTCTACCGGCCGTGTCAACAGCGCCGCAGACGCCGCGGGCTGGACCGGTGCTGTGGTCCGCCCCGTCGTGTATCTCCAATCTGGAGTATCCTTCTCTGGTGGTTCTGGTACATCAGGAGATCCATATATTTTGAAATAAATACTAAAAGAGAATGTAATGAGAGTTACATTCTCTTAGTTTGTGAATTCACTAATTATTGGGAAAGTTAATCTTTCTCTTTTTAATAAAACTTACAAGTATTATATAACTTCTAAAAATTGAAAAAACATATAAAAAGTGTTATAATATGCTCATAAGATTTAGCTAATAAATCTTAAAAAAGAGGTGAAATTTTATGCATGGAAATTCAAGTGAAATAAAATTTACAAAAGAAGATAGAGAAAAATTACAAGAAGAATTAGAAAGAGAACAACAAGAAGAAAAACTTGATAAAGAAGAGGAAGAAGAGAAAAAAGAAGAAGAAAAAGAAAAACAAAAGGAGAAACAAAAGAAAAAGAAGAAAACAAAACATAAAACTAAAAAGAAGAAAGACAAAGATAAAAAAGATAAAGATAAAAAGAATAAAAAAGGAAATAGAAATGGAGTACCTTTTACTTATGTTTTATTACTTATGTTTATTGTAGGAGTAATAGTTGCTTTAGGAGTATATTATTATTTTGAAAATGAACGTGATGTAGAATTTGATAATAAATGGCAAGAGACTTACTATAATTTCTTAGAAGGTGGAATTATAAAAAAAGGAAAAGATGAATTCGGAAAAGAAATAAATAATTATAGTAAAGTATATCAAGAAAAAAATCCTAAAATGTATATGTTAGAAGTAGAAAACTTATCTTATCCAATAATGATTACAGAAAGTTCTGGATATAAAGATGAATATCAAAAAGATACTGATATAGAAGATATTTATACTATTCATAGTATTGGATATTCAAATACAGTAAACTATGATAATTATTATAATGTAGAAGATATAGAGTTCTTATATAATATTAATAATGATACTTCAGGATGGTATTTAAAATTAGAAGAAAATGATGAGGATGTTTATATAGAGCTAGAACAAATAGTAAAATATTCTAAAGGTAATACAACAGAATATAAAATATCAGAAGATGAATTTGATAATAATTTTATTAAGGTAAATACTAATATTTCTAAATATAAACTTAATAATAATATGAGTTCTAATAGATTAAAAAATACTATTGTTAAAGCTACTAATAGTATAAAAGAAATAGATGATATTCTAACAGATAAGACTTTAAAAGATATAAATAAAAAGATTAATAAAGAAAGTGAAGAAGAAACTGAAAAAGTAGAAGATACTAAAAAAGAAGAAGAAGAAAAAGAAACTAAACAAGAGACAACTTCTAATAAACTAAAAGTAGGAGAATATACTCTTGATTATGGAACATATTCAAATAATAGTATATCTTTAACTATTAAAAGTGGAGGAATTTGTGAATATAAAGATGAAGAGATAAAAGAGACTTGTTCTTATAAAATAGAAGGAGATTCTAATAGTGGATTCCAATTAATAGTAACACTTTCAAATGATAAAAAATACTATATTATAAGTAGTAATAATAAAATTGGTAATTTAAATTATCAAGGATAAAGAGTATGATAAAAAAATCATACTTTTTATTTAATTTTACTTGCCAAATAGAATAGTTATAGATATAATTATATTGTTAATACATAATATGGGAGGAAGGTTTGAATATGGAAATGAAAAAAGAAAAAATAATAGATGAATATATGGATTGGTTAGAACAAATAACTATTACTGATAATGGTATAGATTCTATCGTTCTAAAAGCTTTACCAAAGTTTGCAGGAAGTTATAGACAAGAAAATCCATTCGCATACATTTATAGAAGAATAGATGAGTTTGCAAGAGAAAATGATATAGAAAAAGGATATAGTAATGCATACGAATACTATAGTTTTAAATATAATGATGTAGGTTATACAATGTTAAAATCAAAATATGATGATACATTCTATGAATGTCATAGAGCAAGACCAGATGCTCAAATAGAGCATTATATAGATTTTTCTAAAATTATTGAATCAGAAAAAAGCAAACAAAAAGTTAAAAAAATTTAAATTTAATTAATATTTTTTAAAAGAAAGTAAAATAATACTTTCTCTTTTTGTGTTATATGTTATAATTAAATTAATAAAATAAAATGGAGGGTAGTAGGTATGAGTAGTCAAGGAATTTTTAATAGTTTAAATGAAGAATATCAAAGTCCATCAGGGGCAGTTAAAGAAGGAACGGAAGTAACTTTTAATTTAAAGTTTAATAAAACTGATATAGTAGATAATGCTCGTCTTGTTATATTTCCTATTGATAACTGGGAAAAAAGAAAAGAAATAGAATTTAATCTTTCATCTATATCAGGAAATAAAAATACATTTACTTGTAAATTCACTCCAGATGAAGCTGTAGTATATTATTATTTCTTTAAAGTTAATATAAATCATGAATATAAAGAATTAAGACGTGGTATAATGGGGGATGCTATTTTTGCAGGAGAAGAAAATGAATGTTTCCAACTAACTTCATTTACTAAAGATATATCTGTGCCTGATTTTATGAAAGGAAGTATTTTCTATCAAATATTTCCTGATAGATTTTATAATTCTGGAAAAATAAAAGAAAATGTTCCTCTTGATAGGATAATTCATCGTAAATGGCAAGAAACTCCTATATATATGCCAGATGAACATGGAGAAATAAAAAATAATGATTTCTTTGGAGGAGACTTACAAGGAATAATTGATAAACTAGATTATATTAAATCACTAGGAACTACTATAATATATTTAAATCCAATATTTGAGTCTCACTCTAATCATAGATATGATACTGCTGATTATATGAAAATAGATCCTCTTTTAGGAAATGAAAAAGATTTTAAAAAGTTATGTCAAGAAGCAGAAAAAAGAGGTATAAAAATAATTATCGATGGAGTATTTAATCATACTGGATCAGATAGTATATATTTTAATAAAAATAATAGATATAAAACTTTAGGTGCTTATAACTCTACAGAAAGTCCATATTATAATTGGTATGAATTTTATAATCATCCAAATGAATATGAGTCTTGGTGGGGATTTAAAACTTTACCTAAATTAAATCAAGATAATAAAGAAAGTTTAAATTATATTAACAAAGTAGTAGAATACTGGATTGATAAAGGAGCAAGTGGAATAAGATTTGATGTAGTAGATGAATTAAGTAATGAAAGATTTGAATCTATTTCTAAAACAGTTAAGAGTAAAGATGCTGCTGTTATTGGAGAAGTTTGGGAAGATGTAAGTACTAAAGAAACTAATGAGAGAAAAAGATATTTTACCCATAATAGTTTAGATAGTGCTATGAATTATGTATTTAAAGATGCTTTGTTTGAATTCTTTGAAAATAAAAATGCAGAAGAGTTTCTAGATAAAATCCTAAGAATAGTAAATAATTATCCTAAAGAGAATTTAGATGCTATGATGAATTTAATATCAGGACATGATATAGAAAGAGCTCTTACAAGATTAGTAAAAGGAAAAGCAACTGGAGATCGTTACTCTCAAGCATCAAATGATACTATAGATCCTATTGCTTATGAAAGAGGAGTAGAACTTTTAAAAATGATTACAATGATGCAATATACACTTCCAGGTAATCCATGTCTTTATTATGGAGATGAAGCAGGAGTTTATGGTTTTAAAGATCCATTTAATAGAAAAACATATCCATGGGGAGTAGAAGATAAAAGATTAATAGAATTCCATCAAACTTTAGGACAACTTAGAAATAGTGAAAAGTATTTAAAAGATGCTAAAATTAAACCAGTATTATATACTAAAGAAGGTCTTTGTATATTCGCAAGAGAGTCCTTCAATAAAAAAAATACTCTATATACAGGAGTTAATCTATCTAATAATACATATGATTTAAATTTCTTAAACTCAGAAGTACTTTTATCAACATCAGATAATAATAAAATATTAACTCCAAATAAAGCATTAATATTAAAAAAGAGAACAGACTAAAATCTGTTCTTTTATAAATATTTTTTTAATTCCTCTAAACTATTTTCTTGCATTTTTACATATTTATGTAAAATCTTTTCAATATCTTTAGAAACATGTTTATTATTTAAAATTCTTCTACCTTCAATAATTCCCATATTAGTACCTTGTACTAAAAGTTCAGCAAGTTTTGATGTAGTATGATCAGTCATAGTTTTCATATTTATACCATACCAAGTCATAGCTTTAGTCATACCACCTGTCTCATGAGGTTCTTTATCACTATAGTTAGGATATATTTCATTAATAGAATTAGATATTTCTTGATATTTATCATATTGTTTCTCTAAAAGTTCTTTAAAATCTTTATCTTCAACTTTATCAAGTATAAACTTAATAGCATCCATCCCCATAGAAGCCCCTTTATTAACTTCATCTAATACATTTACATTTTCATTATCTTCTTTCATAATTATCCTCCACTAATATTGTGGAAAAAAATAATTATTTTATACAAAAAAATACTAAACTAATTAGTATTTTTCTTTTTATATAAAGTATATCCAATAAAACCACATCCAATTAATAAAATAATCATACCACCTATATAAAGTAACTTATTAATAAATGATCCAGTATTAGGTACAAGAGCAATTAATCTAGTAGGATTATTCTTCATAACTACAGTATTAACTTTAGAACCATCTACAATAAAGTCAACACATTCTTTTTGTAGTTCATATCCCTTAGGAGCAGAAGTCTCACATAAAGTATAATTACCATCTTCTAAATAGAAGAATTTAGGATTATTCTCAGATACCCAACTATATAAAACATTATCTTCTCCTTTTCTAGTAACTTGAAGATTAGCTCCAGGAAGTTCTTTACCAGTAGTAGCATCCACTTTACTAAATTTAGTAACATTACTAAGTGTTATAGAAAGAGTAGAAGTCCTTGTAGGAATATATCCAAGTAAAACTTCTGCAAACTTAAATTGCTTATCTAAAGAATCAAATGTCTTATCTTGTGAAGTAGTATTAGTAACATGATAACTATTCAAATTAGAACTTAATAAAGTTGCCTTAACTTTTATTTTAATAGTAGTTAAATCTACATCATCACTTAAAGGAACAAATATCCTAAATGAACTATTAATATTATCTGTATTTTCTATTTTTTTACCATTTTGATCAATTAGATAAACTCCATAATTATTAGGATCTTCTATTTCAACAGAAAAACTTAAATAAGGATTATTTGGATTAGTATTAGTAACTTTAATTGCCTCAGTTGTAAGTGACTTACCATCAGCAGGTATCGAATAACCTAAAGAACCACTAGGAGATAACTGTATACCAGAATTATCAATAGAAGAACTTCTATTAGCATCTGCTTCATCTAAAAGACTAATAATATATTTTAAATAATTATAACCACTTTTATTACCAGCATCTTCTACTATCTTTTTAATAGTAGAAAAGTCCCCAGTCTCCATAGTATAACTAGTACTATAAGAATAATGATAAAAATCACATCCACTAACTTTAGTAAAAGCAGCTTCACTCTCATCTTCATCACTCATATGAATATTTACTTGATTACAATAAGTAGAAGTAAATTCAGATTTATGTTCAAGTAGATATAACCAGATTGCTATTTGAGTAACATATTGTTTAATATTATTATCAGTAACTGGACCAAATTCAGCTTTATCAAAAATATTATTAGTATTAAGTTGATTATAACCATGACTAATTAAATATTTTAATCCATTATCAGCAATACTATTTGGATTACCACTTCCTTTTTCAAAACTTTCAGTTGTTCTTGCAAACTTAGAGTTTTTAATAAGTATATATAAAGGAATAGTACTATCACTAGTCTTATAATCTTTTGGTACTTTAAAATTATCAAAATATTTTCTATTTTCATAACCACTACCTAAAGCATCTTCAATATAGTTTTTTAAAGAGTCACTACTACCACTATAATTAGATGTAAAAGTAGAAGTAGGTACACCACTATCATCAACAGGTATAGCATAACTATCTTTTAAAATATAAACAGTAAAAGTAAATAGTAACACACTTAAAATGCTAAAACCACTTAAAACTTGTAAAAAAAGTTTATTCTTAGTTTGGTCTTTCATTATCATACACCACCCTATAATACATTATAACACAAAACTTAAAAAAGAAAAATTTTAAAGTGATAAAATATAGTAAAAATTTGTTTTCTAAAAAGGTCTTTTATGATATAATAAGCCAGGAGGAGGTACTAGAGTGGCAGAGTTAAAAGAAGTAAAAGGAATCGGACCAAAATCACTAATGTTACTAAACAAATTAAATATTCATACAATAGAAGATTTAGTAACTTATTATCCATTTAGATATGAAAGATTTGAACGTGCTAATCTTGCTGAAGTAGGTCAAGATGAACATTTAGTAATAGATGGAAGAATAGAAAGTAGTCCTATTTTAATGCGCTTTAAAGCAGGACTTAACAAAATGAATTTTAGACTAGTAACTCAATCAGGAGTAGTAGGTGTATCAATTTTTAATAGAGCATTTTTAAAAAGTAAATTAACAGTAGGATCAAATATTACAGTAATAGGAAAATTCGATAAAGCAAAAAATGTAATAACCGCATCTGATATAAAAATGGAACCACTATCTAATACAGTAAAAATAGAGGCTGTATATCACTTAACAAATGGTCTTACTAATAAAAATATTTCAACATATATTAATATGGCTTTAATGACTTATGGAAAAGAAATAATAGATTATATACCAAATAAATATTTAGAAAAATATAACTTCACCAATAAAAAAACAGCACTAAACATAGTACATAATCCACCAACAGAAGAAAAAAGAGATGAAGTGACAAAAAGACTTAAATATGAAGAATTATTTACTTTTATGTTTAAAATAAATTATTTAAGAAGAGAAAATAAACTATCTAATAAAGGTTTAAAAAGAAGTATAGACAAAAAACAAATAGATAAGTTTATAAAAACTCTACCATTTGAACTTACAAATGATCAAAATAAAGTAATAGATGAAATTATTAAAGACTTAGAATCTCCATCAAGAATGAATAGACTTTTACAAGGAGATGTAGGAAGTGGAAAAACAATAGTATCTTTCATCGCAATGTATGCAAACTTTCTAAGTGGTTATCAAAGCGCTCTAATGGCACCAACAGAAATACTTGCAGTACAACATTATGAAAACTTAAAAGAAATTTTTAAAGATACTAAAGTAAATGTTGAACTATTAACAGGTTCAGTAAATAAAGTAATGAAAAATGATATTTATAAAGAATTAGAAGATGGAACTATAAATATTGTAGTTGGAACTCATGCCTTAATACAAGAAGAAGTAAAATATAATAATTTAGGTCTTGTCATAACAGATGAACAACATAGATTTGGAGTAAACCAA
This sequence comes from uncultured Bacilli bacterium, assembly GCA_947632065.1. Lineage (GTDB taxonomy): Bacteria > Bacillota_I > Bacilli_A > RF39 > UBA660 > CANRDQ01. The sequence continues at coordinate 17,739 of CANRNO010000015.1, forward strand.
AGAGAAAATTTACAAAACAAAGGTTATAAACCAGATATACTTTATATGAGTGCAACTCCAATCCCAAGAACTTACGCTTTAGCGATCTATGGAGATATGGATATGTCCATTTTAAAAGAAAAACCAAAAGGTAGACAAGAGATTAAAACTTATGTAAAAACAAATAAAGAAATAAAAGATGTTTTAGCTATGATGTTAGAAGAATTAAAACAAGGACATCAAATATATGTAATCGCACCACTTATTGAAGAAAGTGAAAAAAGTGATTTAACTGATGTTAATAAACTAAAAGATCAAATGAAACTAGCTTTCAAAGATTATTTCAAAATAGATATTATTCATGGTAAAATGGCTGCTCAAGCTAAAGATTTAATAATGAAAGAATTTGTTCAAGGGAAAATACATATTCTAATTTCTACAACTGTAATAGAAGTAGGAGTAGATGTTCCAAATGCTACTATGATGGTAATATTTGATGCCAATAGATTTGGTCTTTCTACACTTCATCAATTACGTGGTAGAGTAGGAAGAGGAAGTGATGCTTCTAAATGTGTATTAATAAGTGATGTTGATACAAAAAGATTAGAAGTAATGGAAAAAACAAATGATGGATTCAAAATAAGTGAAGAAGATTTTCGTCTTCGTGGACATGGAGATATCTTTGGAACAAAACAAAGTGGAGATATGGCTTTTAAAATTGCTAATCTAAGAGATGATTATAAAATATTATTACAAGCAAAAAAAGATTCTGAAGAATATTTAAATGATACTACAACAGATAATGATATATTAAAAAAAGAAATAATCAAATCAATAAAAAATGCTTAATAAAAAAAGTAGATAATGATACTAGTACCCGTCAAGTACTCACTAAATAAAAAGATTATTTAATTTGAATATTTAAGTCGATACTGTACTGGCG
>CANRNO010000016.1 GCA_947632065.1 uncultured Bacilli bacterium
ATATTCTACTTTTTCTGGTCTTCTATTATCTATATATTTAAATTCTTTTCTAAATGTAGTTATTTCAAATCTTACATTTTTTTTCATAACTGTGATTGATCCATAATCATCATTTAACAGTAATGTATTTTTAAATATTTCTTTTAACTGTTTAGGTGTTGCATTTGTTGTTATATCAATGTCATTAGATTCTATTCCTAAGATATAATCTCTTACGAATCCCCCTACTATATATGCTTTAAATCCTTTATCTTCTATCATCTTTAAAACATATATTGCTTTTTCTAGCATATACATCACCTCATTTATACCTATATTGTACCAAAAAGGCAGAAAAAAAGGAAGTCAATATATAACTTCCATAATTCTATATTAGTTTACTGCGTCTTTAAGAGCAGAACCTGCTTTAAATGAAACAGCGTTTCTAGCAGCAATTTGAACTGTTTCTCCAGTTCTTGGATTACGTCCTTCACGTGCAGCTCTTTTTGAAACAGAGAAAGTTCCAAATCCAACTAATGGTACTTTATCTCCTTTTACTAAAGCTTCAGTGATTGACTCTAGTGTAGCATCTAATGCTCTAGTTGCATCAGCTTTTGTTAATCCAGCTTTTTCTGCAACTGCTTCTACTAATTCAACTTTTTTCATTTTCTGTTTACCTCCTATATAATTAAGCATTACGAGTTATGCTTACATATTCAATTTACCATGACTATTAAGAAAATGCAATAAAATTAGCAATATTTTAGTAAAAATTTTACTTTTTAGGCCTTTTTTTGGTTAATTTTTCATCAATAGAAGTTAGTAATGCTATCATATGACCAAAGCCATAGATTAACATACAGAATATAAAACTACAAAACCAAAATATTATAGTTAAGGAAATATTAAACTCTGTACTTTCACAATATGTTTGTCCAAACATAGTTGATGCATTACCACAAGAAGGAAAAATATTTCCAATAATAAATCCTGTAAAGAAGGATACTATCATAGTTACACAAGCAACTAATTGATATCCATTTAGTTTTCTACTTCTTACTTCTTTTGTAATACTATTTATCTTAGGTAATTCTTTTTTATATTGATCTATTTCTTCAAATAGGTTCATTTTTTCTTCACCTCTTTTTTTGCTTTACTTTCTTGATATACTTTATACAAATATATGTATCTTGCAAATAACATAATACATATAGTTCCAAGAGTTGAAAGAACTACTCCATCAAAAGATGATGCTGAAATTAGATCAACTGCTAAATAGATAACACTAAGTAATATTATCGCATAAAAATACCAGTCGTTTGTAACTTCATCGAAAGGAAGTTTATCAAGATCTAAATCTTTCCAAAGTCTAGTATCCCTCATAAATGTATCTACTAGATATATAAATATTACTAGATATAATATTAAATATACAAGAGATGAAAGTCCAAATGATTGGAATACTGTTAAAAGGGATGCAATTGTTACTAAAGCATAGAATATAATTAATATTATGTTTAAAAAATTAAAATATTTTTTACCTACTTTTGTTTCTAAGAAAATAAAATATACTAAAAGCATTATATATGCACTATTATGATTTAGAATACTTCTAAAAATTTCTAAAGATGATAAATTATTCTTTATTGCAAAAGCTTGAGATAAAATTATTACTGCAATGTTTAAACCTAATAATAGAGTTACAATAAAATTAGGATTATCATACCATTCTATCTCTTTTTTATTTTTTTCTAACATACTTACCTCCTTTTACTTTTATAGTTCTATTATAACACAAAATTTTAATTCATAAAAATACTATTTTCTTTTTGTTAGAGTTTTCTTTGGATATTCTAAATACTTCTCATTATCATTTTTATTATACTCTTTAAATTCTTTGAATGAATCTTTTAAATTTTTATAATAATTACCTGTTGATATTACTGTTTGCATACCAGTTATTGTTGCTGTACCACCTATTAAAATATTTTCTACAAAGGAAAAATCTCCTAGAGTAAGTGCTGTAATACCTAAGGCAGTTAGAGATGCCGGTAAAATTATAGATGTTCCATAAATTAGGCTATCTTTTTTAGTTTCTTGTTTTTTACTTTCATATTTAGATTTAATTTCTTTCATATAGTTCTCCTTTTCTTTATATTATAGCATTTATAATATTAAAATCATAGTTTGTTTTATTGATTTGTTATTTTTAATATTGTACTTTTTATGATATAATGTATGTGTCTAAAAGGAGGTGCAATTATGGCTTTACCTACAGTTTGTTTAGTTGGAAGACCTAATGTTGGTAAGAGTACTCTTTTTAATAAAATTGCAGGAGAAAAGATTGCGATTGTAGAAGATATTCCTGGTGTTACTCGTGATCGTCTTTATCAAGAAGTTAAATTTGAAAATTATAACTTTTACTTAATTGATACTGGCGGTATAGATGAGGCTAAGAATGATTTTAATAAAGAGATAAAGATGCAAGCAGAACTTGCGATAGAAGAGGCTGATGTTATTGTTTTTATAGTTGATGGTAAAGAAGGTCTTACTAGTAATGATTTAGTTGTTCGCGATATTTTAAGAAAAAGTAAAAAACGTGTTATTGTAGCGATTAATAAAATAGATACAAAACAAGCACAAAATAATTTATATGATTTTTATGAACTTGGATTTGATGAATATATTTCTATTAGTAGTATTCATAATACTGGTTATTTAGATTTAATGGATAGTATTGTAAGAGATTTTAATACTTTTGAAGATAAAGATAATGATCCAAGACTTAAGATATCTATGATAGGACGTCCTAATGTTGGTAAGAGTTCTTTAATGAATGCTTTACTTAATGAAGAAAGAGTTGTAGTTAGTGATATTGCTGGGACTACTAGAGATTCGATAGATTCTGTTTTAACATATGATAAACGTGAGTATATTTTAATTGATACTGCTGGTATGAGAAAACGTGGTAAGGTTTGGGAGTCTGTTGAAAAGTATAGTTTACTACGTTCTATGAAAGCAATAGATAGAAGTGATATATGTCTTTTAGTAATTGATGCTAATGATGGTATTAAAGAACATGATAAGCATATCGCAGGGTATGCAATTGAAAGAGGTAAAGGATTAATTATTGTAGTTAATAAGTGGGATATTAAAAATGATGAAGATTCTATTAAATCTTTTACTGATTTAGTTAGAGCTGAATTTCAATTTGTTCCTTATGCTCCAATTGTATTTTTATCTGCTCTTACAAAGAAGAGAATACACACATTAATGCCTGAGGTTGTAAAGGTTGGTGAAAATATAAAAACAGAAATTAAAACTAGTCTTTTAAATAATGTTATTAGTGATGCATATGACTTGAATTTACCTCCTTCATATAAAGGTAATAGACTAAAGATTTATTTTGTAAGTCAGTCAGGAATTAAACCTCCTAAATTTACTTTTCGTGTTAATAATAAAAATTTAGTTCATTTCTCTTATGAGAGATATTTAGAAAATAAATTAAGAGAAAATTTTGATTTGACTGGTACTCCTATTGTTTTACAATTTAAAAATAGAAATGGAGATGATTTATAATGTTTTGGTCTAAAACTCCATCAAAAGAAGTATTAGAACAAGAGTTAAAAGGACTTGATAAAGCTCTTGATATGCTAAATGATAGATATGAAAAAAAGGTAATTGATTTAGAAGCATTTTCTAGGCAATGTGAAGATATGAGAAAAAAACGTGAAAAAATTTTAAAACAATTAGAGAAATATAATTAATAACAAAACTCTTCTTTTACATATAATGTAGAAGGAGGGTTTTATGTTTAGAGATAATTTTTTTAAGAAAGTAGAAGATAAGACTAATGTTAATAAAGAAACTATTTTATCTCTTGCGAAGAAACTTCAAAACTCTAATATGAAAGATGAAAAGGTTATTCGTGAGGTAATACAGGAAGTAGGAAGTATTTCTGGTAAGAATGTTTCTAAGGAAAAAGAGGATAAAATTGTTAATGCTATTGTGCAAGATAATGTACCTAAAAATATAGATAAAATGTTTTAATTTAGTGTATTGATTTATATAGTAAAAGATGTTAGAATGAACTTATAGTAGGAAGTGGTTCTGATGAAAGTAAAAGGCATTAGTATTATTTTTAGTGATATTAAAGAGGCAATTTTTTAGTTGCTCTCTTTTTTTGATATAAAATAAGTTAAGGAGTAAGAAATGGAAAAGAATTTTGAAAATGAAGAAATACTAGAACAAATTAAAACTATGTCTAATAAGGTTATTGGTCTATCACAAATTTGTGAGGCTTTAGGTATTTCTACTTATGAGGCATTGGGATATATTAATGATTTAAAGAATCAAGGCATTAATATTTCTGTTAAAAAATTTGATGATGACTTTCGTGTTTTTAACAGAGGTGAAAAAAGTTTAGATGAAGATAATTCATATCATTTTAAAACTAATGAGGATAATGAATTTAAATTTGTAGCAATCTCTGATACAAGATTTGGTTCTAAATCACAACAATTATCTATATTAAATGACATTTATAAAAAAGCAAAAGAAAATGGTTATAATAAAGTTATTCTTTGTGGTAATATTACTGAAGGCCTATATTCAATGAATAATAAGTATGCTGATACTACTTTTTTGGATGATACTTTAAGACAGGCTGATTATATTACTGCGAATTATCCTAAATTTAAAGGTATTAAGACTTATTTTATTACTGGTGCGAAAGATGCTAAGCATTATTCTAGTAATAAAATTGATATTGGTAAGAGAATTAGTGATAATAGAGATGATATGATTTATTTAGGAGATACATCTTGTAATATTAAAATAGATAATACTAATATGTTAATATTTAATCCTAGACTTGCTAAAACATATACTGCTTCTTATCGTGCACAACAACAAATAGATTCTTTTAGAAGTGAAGATAAACCTGATATTCTACTTTATGGTGGACTTTTACAAATGGAGAAATTTAGTTATCGTAATGTTGAGTGTATATCAGTACCTAGTGTTTGTGCTACTACAAAAGAAATGAATGATAAAAGATATTCTAATACTGTAGGTGCTTGGTATATTACTGTTAAAACTAATTCTAAAGGAGAATTTGAAAGTATTAAAGCAATTGATTCTGTTTATTATAATACTGCAAAAGAAGATTATTTACATATTAATAGAAATAATAATAAAAAAGTTAAAAATAATGATGATTATGTAAAAGAAGCAAATAAACTTTATAGACAAATGAAAACTGGTATGTTAGTAGAAGAGTTTATGGAAAAGTTTGATTGTAGTAAACGTGAACTTAATGGAATGATAGAATTTTGTAATACTTTTGGAAAAAAGGTTAATATAGTTAAAAGTGAAGAAGGAAATTTAGTATTTCAAAAAGAAATACATAGAAAAATATCTCTTAATAAACCTCCTATGGAATTAAGTAAATTAAATAATACTAAACTTTGTGTTGTATCTGATACTCATTTTGGTAGTATACACCAACAATTACATTTACTTAATAGAGTTTATCAAGAAGCATATGATAGAGGAATTGATACTGTTTTACATTGTGGAGATATAGTTGATGGTAATTATCCTAATAGACCTGAAAATCCTCGTCAACAATTTCTTCATGGATTTGATGAACAAGCAGCATATGTTGTGGATATGTATCCATATGTAGAAGGAATGAATACATATTATATTTTAGGTAGTCATGATGAAACTCATTATAAAAATGGGCAAGCAACTATAAATGAATGGGTTTCTAGATGTAGACCTGATATGATTTATTTAGGACAAGATGTAGGTAATATTGATATTAATAAAGTTAAATTTGTTATGGATCATCCTGGAGGTGGTTCTGCTCAAGCACTTTCTTATAAACTTCAAAAAAGAATTGAAGGATTAGAATCTAATTTTAAACCTAATATTTATTTAGCAGGTCATTATCATAAAGGGTATTTCTTTGTTTATCGTAATGTTCATGGTATTTTAATACCAGCTTTATGTGATAAAACACAATTTCAACAAAAACAAGGTCTTGCGAATTATGTTGGAGCATGCTTTTTAGATATTTGGTCTGATAAAAGAGGTAATATTCAATATTTTGAACCAGAACAAATCCTATTTAATAAAAATGATATGTGGGATGAGGCTGGTAAAGATAAAAACAAAGTTAAACAATTAATAATTACAGGATAATGTATAACATTATTCTTTTTTTTGCATATATCATCATTTATTTTCATAAATTTAAAATGAATATAAAGGAGAATTGATATATGGAAAAACATGAGATTATAAAAAATATTGCTGAGAGAAGTGGCGGAGATATTTATTTAGGTGTGGTTGGTGCGGTTAGAACTGGTAAAAGTACTTTTATTAAAAGAATGATTGAGACTTTAGTAGTTCCTAATATTGAAGATGAATATGAAAGAAAAAGAGCACTTGATGAGATACCACAAAGTGCTCAAGGAAAAACTATTATGACTACTGAACCTAAATTTGTTCCTAATAATGCTGCGACTATAAAGATTGATGATTTTGAATGCAATATTAGAATGATTGACTGTGTTGGGTATATGATTAATAATGCTTTGGGTGCTAATGATGAGAATGGTCCTAGGATGGTTAAGACTCCTTGGTATAGTGAAGAAATACCCTTTGTAGAGGCTGCTGAAATTGGTACAGAGAAAGTTATTAATGATCACTCAAGTATAGGTATTGTAGTTACTACTGATGGCTCTATTGGAGAATTTGAAAGAGCTGATTATTTAGAGGCTGAAGAAAGAGTTATAAGTGAGTTAAAAAGTATTGGTAAACCATTTATTGTAATTTTAAACTCCACACATCCTACTCTTCCTGAAACAGAACGTATAGCTGAAAAGTTAAATGAGGAATATAATGTTCCTGTTATTCCTTTAAACGTGGATGCTATGAATGAAAAAGAAATGTATGATATTTTAAGAGAGGCTTTATATGAATTTCCTATTGTAGAAGTTAGAGTTGATATGCCTGAATGGATTACTATTTTAAATCATAAACATCCTCTTAAAAAGCATTATATTGAAAAGATTAGAGAAAGTGTTGTAGAAATAGATAAACTTAGAGATATTGAAAATATTACTAGTAAATTCTTAAATGATGATAAAATAGAGAAATGTTATTTATCTTCTGTGGATCCTGCGACTGGTACTGTTACTATTAAACTGACTGCACCAAGTGAACAATATACACAAACATTAAATGAAATAATTGATTTTGATGTTAAAAATAAAGCTGACCTACTTTCTTTATTCCAAGAGTTAAATATTGCTAAGAGGGAATATGATCAAGTTAAATATGCTTTGAAAATGGTTAAACAAACTGGATATGGTGTTGCTACTCCAACTTTAGAAGATATGAAGCTTGATGATCCTAAGATTATAAAACAAGGTCAAAAATATGGGGTTAAACTTAAAGCAGTAGCACCTTCAATACATATGATAAGAGTTGATGTTGAAAGTACATTTGAACCTATTATAGGTACAGAATCTCAAAGTAAAGAGCTTATAGATTATCTAATGAAAGATTATAAAAAAGAACCTAATAATATTTGGAAAAGTGAAATATTTGGTCGTAGTTTAGATGTTATTGTACAAGAAGGAATTCAATCTAAAATTAACCTTATGCCTGAAAACATAAGATATAAACTCCAACAAACTTTAGGAAAAGTTGTTAATAAAGGTTCTAATAATATGATTGCTATAGTCATATAAAAAAGATTACTGAAATCTCTTCAGTAATCTTTTATGATGGTAGAATAACTGCTGGTGTTTGAGCAGAATCTGGATTTGGATCAGGTTCTGGACCAGTTGTATTAGTTGGATCATCTTGTTGTAATCCTTCTTTGTCTTCATCATCTGGTTCTTTTTCTTTATTAACATCATTATTAACAGGTGGTGTTGGTGTCTCTTGTGGAGTTTGTGGTATGTCTTGTGGATTTTGTGGTTGTGTTGTTTGTCCAGTATTATCTTCATCCATTACTTCATTTTCTTCTTCCACAATCTCTTTATTTTCTGGAACTTTATCTTCTTCTGTTGCAAAAGGATTTTCTATCATTGTTGGTTCTTCACTTTTTTCTTCTTCTGGTACATTAAGATCATCTACATCTTGTTGTTTGTCTTTCATATAAATTTCACTTTCAAAATCATTAGAATTGTTTTTAAGTGTGTAATATATTTCTTGTCTGATTTTATTACTATTATTATATGCATAAGAACCTAATGTTGCATCTTTAGCATCTTGTTTTAGACTATGATAGAATTTTTTAACATATTCTTTTGCATCTATTCTACTATCAAGTTTTTCTAGTTTTTTTGCAACTTCATCAAATCTATATTTTTTATAGTCACTAAATTTTGAAAATTGACTTCCAGTAATTCTTTCAAGTGCCATACTATCAGATTTATAATTAACCTCTGATAATCCACCTCTTGATCCTTGATTTAAATTACTATAAATTTTTTCTTTTCTAGAATTAATGTTACTAGCATATTCTAAGAATCCATCATCATAACCTTTGTAACCTAACATTTCATAACTAATCCATTTTAAAGCATATGAATCAGGTCTACCATCTGGATTATTTGGTTGATACCAGTGAACTGTGTTAATTCCTTCTCCTCCATAACTGTTGTTTCCTCTTGATGTTGGTGTATTAACATTAGGATATAACATTATTCTATTTTTAATTAAATCTTCAACTGTATTTAATTCAATATCTTCTGGTATATCTCTTAATCTTGTATATCTCGTAGTCTCACGAGCACGATATCTTGCATATTCATCATCTTTATATGTTTTTCCTATGAATTGATCGAATTCTTTATTGTAATCGTGTGACTTGCCATCAACTGTTTCAAATAACATATTCTCTTTTGGATAAGATACTTGTATTGCAAGAGCTTTCTTTTCTTCTTTAGAAAGTTGTAAGAATGCTTTTGCTTCTAAATAATCCATTACATAAACTGTTTCAAATAACTTCCTATAGAAACTTTGAATTTTTTCTTTACTACTGATTCTATCTGGAGTTATGTTTGATGCTACTTTATCTTTATCCTCTGTTAGTATCATTGATAAGTTCATAGTGATATCGTTTGGTCCGAATGATTGCATTAAGAAGCAATCAGCATAATCTTCTCCTCCTGCATCAAATCTTCTTCCATTAGTTTTGAAGAATAATGCATTATCAATAACGTGTGCTGTTTCATGCGACCAAGTTCTAAATGTAACATGTGAAGTATCATTTTTTCCTTCGGGTGCTAAAGTACTGTCGAATATACCTGCAACTTGCCATTCAACACGTGGATTCCAAGCAGCAGCATTATTACCTGCAGCAGCAGCCCAAGCTCCTGTTACTTCAACATAATTCTTATGGAATGGTTCTTCTGTTGTATTTGGAGTATTAAACATTGTTCCTCCATTTTCAGTTTTTGTAAATCTTTTATCTACTTGATATATATGGATATTATTAAATACATCTACATCTTGTAATATTGAATAAGCAGTTGCGAAATATCTCTTATATCTATTTTTATATGTATCCATTTTAGCTCTTAGAGCTTGTTCATCTGCAGGATTATCTGGATTTTCTATATATGTTCTTTGAGAACCAATTATATATTGTACTGGCATAGACATTATGTAAGCAGCGTTTTCTGGAAGTGTTAATATTGGCAAGAATTGATTTAGGATTTCATCTCTTTTATCAGCATTGAAATGATCCCATAGTGTATATTTTATCTCTGGTTGTGCGTCTACACCGAACTCATAAATAATTCCTTTAAATTGATTATGTGTCCAATCACTCATTTCTTGATTACTAAAGCGAGTTACTAAATATTCTAAGAATTTAGGTACAGTTTCAATGTTTGTATAACTACTAAGATTTTCTCTATATTTAGCATTTGTTTGATTTGTATTGAAACTAGCACCACTTGCATCTTTCAAATATAAATTAGATATTTTAATTGGTGTTAGACTACTATCAAATCCTTGCATATTAAACATTATAAAGTCATATGCTTTCATACCATCTATATCTACATCATAGAATCTTCTAAAGTAATTATATGTATATAAGGCTTTTTCTAATGTCTTATCTTTTTTAATTTCTCTTTCTAGATAATTATTAATTCCTTCATCATTTGTTGTATTAGTATAATTACTATTAGATAGAATTTTTAAGACAAATTCTCTTAATTCTTTTTTAGTAGTATCATTATAGAAATCACGATATATTCTAGAATCAGATGCAGTTGTAAGTATATCTAGGCTGTTTGTATAATCTAGATTATCTAAGTAATTTGTTAAGTTATTTATAAGTTGTGATTCACTGTTTATTACATAATGATTATAACTGTAATCAATATTTAAACTAGTTATATTGTAGGATGCTACCATATCATAAGTATTTTCATATTTAACATCATAGACTGATGTTTTATTATTATCAAATACTACTTTTATTTTACTTATTTTTCTAGGATTATCATTTGTTAAATAAGTTACTATATTTCCATTTTGATCTAATGGTACGATATGAACAATTTCATTTTTAATTAATAATTCATCATTAATACTCTTAGATGTTTTTATTATTTTATCCATATCATAGAATGGAGTTAATTTCATTAAATTGTTATATAATTTTTCTTTAGTTTTATCATAACCTTCTATATCACTATTATCTTCTTCTTCGAAGTTTTCATCTTTTAATATAGGTGGTTCATCATATGATTTTTTATCTAAATCCCAAATATTTTTATCCCAATTTAATTTCTTTTCAAAGAAATCACTATCAATATCTTTTTTAGAAATTGGAGTAATATTATTATTGGCATTTGACTTTAATTTTGATTCTTCTAATTCATAAACATTTTTTGCATTAATACCATTACCATGAATTCTATAACCATTTTCTCCATCTGACATACTTATACTATTATTTAGTTTAGTTACACCACTATTATTTGTCCAACCAAGGATTCCTGTTTTAGTACCTGAACCAGTAGTTAATTCTACTTTACTATAGCAGTTATCAATAGTAACATTATTTGCTGCATTGGCATCAGATACTTCTCCTATAATTGCTCCAATAGCATCTGAACTACCTGCGATAATACTACTGTTAATATAACAATCTTGAATTGTTGTTTTATTATATGCCCAACCTATAAATCCACCAGTTCTTTTTCCTCCAGTTACAGAACTATTAACAATTGAAGATTTTTTAATTTCAATACTATTTCTAGTTTCTCCAAACATTATTCCTGTTCCTGTTGCAACATTATTGGCATTAATATTACTATTATAAATATGAACACTTTCTAAGGTAGCATTGGTTGCAGTGTTTGCGATTATTCCTCTTACAGGTCCAGATATCTTAGCATTTTCAATAATTAAATTTTTAATAGAAGCATTATCTTTTAAACTATTAAATAATGGTCTATCTAAATTATATATTTTATGTCCATTTCCGTTTATTTTTCCTGTGTAGCTTTCAAAGTAATAATTATTGCTTTCACCTTTTATTAAATTAGCATCATAATCACGAGTTAATGTAACATCTTCATTATCTTTTATTTTTTGGAATAGTGTTTCTGGATGGAATTCATTTATTACTTTACCATCTTTAATAACACCGAAATCTATTCTTATTGTTCCTTTTTCATTAGAACCTTCTTTAGTAGCATGATCATATTCTAATTCAAAAGTTAATATATCATTTTTGACAATAACATTTTTAATTCTTGCTCTTGCAGTTGGATTTTTTTCCATTACTACTTCTACGAAATAATCTTTAAAGTTATTTTGTATCTCATTTACTTCTATTTCATCTATTAGTTCTGTTTTATCTTCTTTATCAGTTTCTGTTTTATATAAACTTATATCAACAATATTTTTAAATTCTATATTATTATCTTCTAAAGAAATAATTTCGTCTAAAAGAACAAAGTCTTTTGTATGATTTTCACTATCTGCTTGTTTATTAATATCTCTATCATAATCAGCAGTTACTTTAACAAAATATTTTAGTGCATCTTTATCTTTTTTAAATGTTATTTCATCTTGATAATCTCCAGTAAATGCAACTTTACCATTATTATCAGTTATTTTTACTTTAGCATTACCTACAAGAGATGTATCTAAATCTTTTAATTCTAATGTTACTTTTATATCATCACCTAAGTCTTCATATTTGAAGTCTTTTATTTTAATTGGGTCTTTTAATACTTCAGGTTTAAATGTATAAGGTTCTGGTAAAGTTATTTTTTTACCGCTTTTTAAGATAATATCTGTAATACTTATTTCTTTTTTACCAGAAGTAGGATAACCATCTAAAATTAATTCATAATTATTTTCTGTTTTAGTAATAGCATAATGTTTATTATCAATAATTACTTCTATTGGTTCAGTTTCTAGTTTTTCTTCTATATTAGAAATGTTAAAGTTTAATTTAATTTTTTCATTCTTTTCGAAGTATTCATTTCCTTTTTCACTTATAGTTTTTCCATCTTCTATAGCAATATCTTTATAAGTATCATTATCATATAATCCATATCTAACCTTATAAAGCTCTTCTGTTTTTTCATTTTGTTCTTGTGTTATTGAATTGAGTTGATCAGTATCTAAATCAAAACTTCCTTTAAATATTAAATCAAAATTTTCATCTTGCTTAATGTTTTTAAAAGTTACACTGTTTTTACCTCTATGAATGTCTTGTTTATCTCCATTTAATTCAACAGTTCCATCTTTAAACTCTTCATCTTTTTCTGTTGCTTTATCATCTAATACTACATCAAAATCAAATGTTGTTTCTTGTTTTTCATAATCTTCTTCTTTAATTTCTAGATTCTCTATTTTAGGTTTATCTTTTAAGACATCTATTTGGATAGTTTTATCTTCTACTGCATAATAATCATTATAAATATGATAATATCCATCATTTGCAAGTTCTACTCTATTGGCAGTTATATTTAATACTCCTGATTCACTTGGAACATTAAGATATATTTTTGACTTATATCCACTTACTTGAGATGCAGGATAATTTAGACCATTAATAGTTACACCTGATACTCTAGAGTATGCCCTGTTGTTTGCGATAAAGTTTTCTCCAATTGTAACTTCTATTGCGACTTGATAATTTCTTTGATTTTTTTCTGGATATAAATCATTTGTAACTTCATTTCTATTATTGGTTATAAACATATTACTAATATAAATATCTTCTTTAGTATTAGTTAATATTTCTTTTTCACCAATACTTTCATTTATATAACTATATTTATCTGCTAGTTGATAATCAGCTAATATTTTTACTGTATAGCGTCCATCAGAGAATATATTAGTTACTTCTCTATTATAAGATAATGATAATTTAATCGGAGTATTTTGCATTTGATGTAAAACAAATTCTTCCATAGTTAGTGGTTGTTGAGATACTATTTTACCAGTTGAATCTATGAGTGCTACTGTTAATTTTGTACTTGAGAAGTTTTCATCAACTAATCTAAATTCTACATCAATACTTTTATTCTCTCTATTATTAGTAAGTTTAATATCTTCTGCTTTTGGGGCTTTCTTTAATACAGTATAAGTTAAAGTATTAATTTCATAATCTTTATCTTTTTTAAATACTTTGAAGTTATTTAAAGCTATTTCATCTATATCAAGATGGAACTTACCAGTTTCATTTGTATCTAGTTTATCTAGAATAAACTCATAATGATTTCCTTCTTTTTTAACAACATTGTATTCTATTCCTTTAACTACTATATATTCAACATCATAACCTTTAGCAGTAGTTGCATCAAAAGTAATTTTTAATTTTTCTCCTATTTGTACTGCATCAGTAATAGTTACATTATTTACTTGTAAATCATAATTTTTATCAAGTTGGAATGTATGACTAAATATTTCTTCATCTTCATGTAAATTAGGTTTTTCATTCTTTTTACTATCAAGATCATAAGTAGCATTTACAACAATTGTATAAGTTACGTTTTCATCAAATTTATGCTTTATGTGATTTTCTTTTTTTACATCTGATTTTAATTCTACTTCTCCTTTTTCGTTATAAATTATTATTGTTCCTTCAATAAAGGCATTATCTGGATCTTCTAAATTAAAATTAAATGTATTTTTTTCATCATCTACATCAAACATATCAACATATGGTTTAGATTTTAATATTTCTTTTTCGATAGTAAGAGTGGTATCTATTACTCTTCCATTTTTTAATATTACTTTTGTTATTTTAAATTCATGTTTTCCAGCTTTATCTGGAGCATTTAATTTAACATGATAAGAAGAGTCTGTTTTTATTACAGGATATGTTTTACCATCTATTACGACTTCTTTTATTTCTTCAAATGGATCAATATTAGCATTAAATTTTAAAATAATTTCTGCTTCTTTTTCTACAAAGTAATTATCTTTATCTTCTACTTCACTTAAATTTACATTATAATTTATTTCTTGTGTTACGTGTTCTACTACTCCTGCAGCATCTGTTATATCTACATATCCATCACCATTGGTATCACTTCTGAATGCTGTTGGACGTCTCTTAGTTCTTTTATAATTTCTTTTGTTGTATGATAACTTTCTTATTTGTCCTAAAGCACTTGTTTCTAAATTATCACTTTGTTCTTCTATATCTTTTTCTTCGTCTTCATTTCCTCTAATATCAATAATATATTTTATAATATCTTTGGCATCATCATAGTCTTTCTTTCCGTCATCATTAACATCTTTAGTATATAATAGGAAATATAGGGATATTATTATAATTAAAGTAAGTATGATTAGGAACAATAAAATTCCTACTTTTTTCTTTTTATTTTTTACTTTTAAGAATATAGTTACTATTAAACTTATTATTAATAAATCAAAAATTATTCCTAAAAATATAAATATTGGTTCAGCAGTAAAAGTTTTTATTATTTTATCTTTTACTTCTTCTTTTTTATTAATTTTATTTATTGGAATTGCTTCATCTTCTTTTGCATCACGAGTTACCATAACTTTTACTGTAGATGGTTTATAAACTGTTTTATCTTCTCCATCTGATGAAGTTATATTAGTGAGTTTAATAGTAGTCTCTCCTACATTAGCATCATCTTTTACTTTTAAGCGAACCTTTAACAAATTATTAGGTATTTCTCCAGTTTTATTAATTAAACCAAATTTTTTGTTTTTAGTATTATAGATTACTTCTGCTTCTTTAGCACTAAAGTTATCATAATCAATTGCCTCAAAAACATTTTCATCATAACTTAGTGTTGAAGTTAGTGCATATACTTTTTTATCACTTGAAAAATTTGCAGTTACAGTAATTTCTTCTCCTAATTCTAGAAAACTTTTATTTGCTTTTAAAGTTACTTTTTCTTTAGCAACTACATTAACTGGTAATAAAAATAGTGTTAATAAAATAATTAATACTAAGTATTTAGTGTGATTATATTTCATAATTATATACCCCCATATATACGTAAAATATATGCTTCCTATTTTAACATATTTGATCTTTTTTTTCAATTATTTTCACAAAAAATAAGACATATTATATAGTTATACTCTTATGTCTTTTTTTACCTTTCCATAACATATCTGGAATACTTCTTTCATATACTACTTCTCCTAATTCTATGAAAGATATTATATCCTCCTCTATATCTTTTATGTCTACATAATAAAAATTATCATATAAAATGTAATTACTATTATTAGGAATATACTCATATTCATAAAATTTAAAGAATAATTTCTCTTTAAAATCTACTATAATTCTAAGTTCTATACTGTCATAATCATCTTCATCTAATTTTTCCATTTCTATAAATGTACCTATTTTTTTATTTGGGAATGCTCTTACTTTATAAAAACCTCTTAATTTAATAT
>CANRNO010000017.1 GCA_947632065.1 uncultured Bacilli bacterium
TATATTCTCATCATCAATTATTACATTTTTATTTTTTAAATGTTCTAATAATTCTTCATTATGTTTATATTCTTTCACATAATATTCCCCCATAAATAAAAATTGACTCAGGGCTTCATAAGTTTCCTAAGTACCAATCAATACAAACTATATCACAAATAGTCTATTAGGTCAATATAATTTTGAAATATTTGTGGCAATTGCTAAAAAAAACATAGAATAATAAAAAAGTAACCTAGGGCTTCAAAAGTTTCCTAGGTTAAATATTTCAATTATTTTTTAGCATTTATTACAGCTTGTATTGTAATCAGGTTAGGACAGCAATTATTTAATTAAACTTATCTAGATGACAAATTATATCATAATATACAACTCTATTATATCATAAAAGCCTAGTTATTAAAAACTAGACTTTGAATGACTTAGAGCTTCTAAAGTTTTCTAAGCACCACTCTTTATTATTATATTATAAAAATATATAATTATACATTAGAATATCCCATAATTCGTAAAACATTAATTATATCAATAGATTTTAATTTTCTTTCAAGTGTTTTTATTTCTTTTTTTATAGATTTGATCAAATCATTATATTGACTTTTATCTAAAATAATACCCATCGCTCTAATCATCATATATAAATTTGTTAAATTATCTCTCGATTTATATGTAGAATCAATTTCTTTAAATTTTAAAGTATATTTATCTCTATAGCAAAACAAACGATCATTATGAGCACAAATGTTTCTAACATTAGTAAGACATCTTAAAATTTGTTTAAGAAGTGCATCTGATATTTTAAACTTCTTAGCCAGTATTTGTCTATCACTTTGTTTTAATAAACCATAGTAACTACTAATAACTCCAAATGTTAATATTTTTGTTAGAACAAAAGGAGGAACAAATCCATATTTATCTTTATAATGTGTAATTGCAAGATGAACACCATAATTATGTTTAATTTCTTTTTTTATCTTAGAAAGCAAATTACGTCTTGTTTTAGAACTAATATTATTATCTAAGTTATTAATATTTAAATAAGAGTCTATCCCATAAACGCTTGAAATATGATTAGCAATCAAAGATTTTATTACAGTTTCTACTTCTAAAGAATATTTCAACATTATTAATTTTAAATTTTTATCAAATTCATACAAAGCATATATTTCATCAAAGGTAACATTGGGCAAATAATCATTATTACAATTCTTAAAAGTATACTTATAACTATTAATTATCGAATAATAAGTATATTTTTCTAATTTTTTAAAGCTGATTTTCTATTTTCAATAATAACATGCTTATCTTCTAAATAATCTAATAACTCCTCATTCGTCTTATATTTTTTCATATATTTTATTACCCCCAAAGACAAAAATGACCTAGGGCTTCAAAAGTTTCCTAGGCACTACTCGATATAAATATAACACATTTCTTATATAAATTCAATATATTTTTAATATTAAGTCAATATTTAATAAGAATAATTTTTTCAAAAAAAGACCAAGATATTAATCTTAGTCTTATATATCAATTATTTTTTAGCGTTTATTACAGCTTGTGCAGCAGCAAGTCTTGCGATTGGAACTCTAAATGGAGAACAAGATACATAATCAAGTCCAGCATTATAACAGAATTCAACTGAAGATGGATCTCCACCATGCTCACCACAGATTCCTAAATGTAAATCTGGATTAGCTTCGCGTCCTTTTTCTGCAGCCATTTTAACAAGTTGTCCAACACCTTTTTGATCTAATTTAGCAAATGGATCAGATTCATAGATTTTAGCTTGATAATAACTATCTAAGAATTTACCAGCATCATCTCTTGAGAATCCAAATGTCATTTGAGTTAAATCGTTAGTACCGAATGAGAAGAAATCAGCACTTTGAGCAATCTCATCAGCAGTTAAAGCAGCACGAGGAATTTCGATCATTGTACCAATTTGGTAACTCATATCAGAATTTTTCTCTTTTTTAACTTGTTCAGCTGTTTCTACAACTGCTTCTTTAACATAATCTAACTCTTTCTTTTCTCCAACAAGTGGAATCATGATTTCAGGAGTAATATCATATCCTTTTTCTTCATGAACTTCAATAGCAGCTTCCATAATTGCTCTTGTTTGCATCTTAGCAATTTCAGGATAAGTAACTGCTAAACGACATCCACGATGACCCATCATTGGGTTAAACTCATGAAGTTCACTACATTTAGCCTTAACTTGATCAACAGTAAGTCCCATATCATCAGCAAGTGCTTTAATATCTTCCTCATCTGTTGGTAAGAACTCATGTAGAGGTGGATCTAGATAACGAACTGTCATAGAACGTCCTTCTAGAGCTTCATACATAGCTTTGAAATCTCCCTTTTGGAAAGGAATTAACTCTGATAAAGCTTCTTCTCTTGCTTCTTTAGTATCAGATAAAATCATCTTACGGATTTTTGGAATTCTCTCTTCATCAAAGAACATATGCTCTGTACGACAAAGTCCAATTCCTTCAGCTCCTAAGTTAACTGCATTCTTAGTATCTCTTGGGTTATCAGCATTAGTCTTAACACCAAGTGTTCTAATTGAATCAGCCCAAGCCATAATTCTTCCGAAATCTCCACCAACTGATGCTTCTTCAGTTTCGATTTCTCCTTTATAAATTTTACCAGTTGTACCATTAAGTGAAATATAATCTCCTTCATGGAAAGTATGTCCACCTAAAGTAAACTCTTTTTTCTCTTCATCGATTTGAATTTCACCACATCCAGCAACACAGCAAGTACCCATACCACGAGCAACAACAGCAGCATGACTAGTCATACCTCCACGTACTGTTAAAATACCTTGTGCAGCATTCATTCCTTCGATATCTTCTGGAGATGTTTCTAGACGAACAAGAATAACCTTTTCTCCACGTCCACCTTTACCAGCAGCTTTAGCATCGTCTGCAGTAAAATAAACCTTACCACTAGCAGCTCCAGGAGATGCAGGTAAAGCCTCACCAATCTCTTCTCCATTTTTAAGTGCTTCTGCATTAAATGTTGGATGTAATAATTGATCAAGTGACTTAGCTTCAATTCTAGATACAGCTTCTTCTTCAGTAATCATACCCTCATCAACTAAATCACAAGCAATTTTAATTGCAGCAGGAGCAGTTCTCTTACCATTACGAGTTTGTAAGAAATAAAGTTTTCCTTCTTGAATAGTAAACTCCATATCTTGCATATCTCTATAATGATTTTCAAGTTTAGTAGCAATCTCCATAAATTGTTTATAAACATCAGGCATATCTTCTTCAAGTCTTGTAATAGGTTGTGGAGTTCTAACTCCAGCAACAACATCTTCACCTTGTGCATTAATTAAGTATTCACCAAAAATACCTTTTTCTCCATTAGATGGATTACGAGTAAATGCAACTCCAGTTCCAGATGTATCTCCCATATTACCAAATACCATTGCTTGAACGTTTACAGCAGTTCCCCAGTCTCCTGGAATATCATTCATTCTTCTATAAACGATAGCACGAGGATTATCCCAACTTCTAAATACAGCTTTAACTGCACCCATTAATTGTTCCATAGGTTCTTGTGGGAAATCTTCTCCAATAGTATCTTTATAAATAGTTTTAAATCTTTCAACTAATCCTTTTAAATCATCAACATCAAGTTCAGTATCATAATGAACACCTTTTTCTTCTTTTACTTCATCAATAACTTTTTCAAAATTAGATTTAGGTACTTCCATAACTACATCTGAATACATTTGAATAAATCTTCTATATGAATCATAAGCAAATCTTGGATTACCAGTTTTAGCAGCAAATCCTTCAACTGCTTCATCATTAAGACCTAAGTTAAGAATTGTATCCATCATACCAGGCATAGAAACACGAGCACCACTTCTTACTGATACTAAAAGTGGATCACTATTATCTCCAAACTTCTTTCCTTGAATTTCTTCTAACTCTGCAAGCTTTTCAAAAATTTGATTTTGAATATCTTCAGAAATAGTCTTGTTTTGATTATAATAATCTGTACAAGCTTCTGTTGTAACTGTAAAACCTTGAGGTATAGGTAACCCTAAATTAGTCATTTCTGCTAAGTTAGCACCTTTACCACCTAAAAGGTTTCTCATGTCAGCATTTCCTTCTTTGAATGCGTAAACAAACTTCATTTAATCATCTTCCTTTCCTCAACAACTATTAGTATAACAAAGTTTTTTTAATTTATCTACAATAAATTTACTTTTTAAAAGAAAAAACTGTAATTTTTTATATTTTTTTAATTAATGATTTACTTTTATTATATTTATCTAATTCTTTATAATAACATTCTGGACAAAGTGATAAATATTCAACTTCTGCTTTATCATCTATTTCAACTTGATCTCCATCAAAGACAAACTCTCCATTAACCCTACGAGCATTAAACATAGCTTTTTTACCACAAAAACATACAGTCTTCATCTCTTCAATAGAATGAGCTATCTCTAAAAGACGACTACTTCCTTCAAACCCATTAGTTTTAAAATCTGTCCTAAGACCAAAACACATTATTGCAATATCATCTCTTACAACAACCTGCATCAATTCATCAATTTGTTCTTTTTTAAGAAACTGAACCTCATCTACTAAAACAGCTTTTAACTCTTCTTTTTCTAAATGACTCTCTATTAATTCAAATAAATTATCCTCATCACTTACTAAATAATCAACCTTTCTTTTCGCACCTATTCTAGATACTATATAATCTTCTCCTTTAGTATCTATTTTAGGTTTTATAATTATAGTATTCATTCCTCTTTCTTCAAAATTATATGCCACTTGCAACAAATTAGTAGTCTTTCCACTATTCATAGCTCCATATCTAAAATACAACTTAGCCATACATTACCTCCATATAAAGTATAGCATATTAACTACATTTTACAATTGTCTTAAGTCTTTTTATAACTTTTTTTTCAATCCTAGAAATATAAGATTGAGAAATACCTAAAAGCTGTGCAACCTCCTTTTGAGTCATTTCATCTTTCCCAAATAATCCATATCTTAAAATTATAATATCTCTTTCTCTAGGATTAAGCCTCATTATCTCTTCAACCACTTGTTTTTTATCAGCCATATCTTCAATACCTTTAGTAACTAAATCCTTAGGAGTACCTAAAATATCTTCTAAATGAAGTTCATTACCCTCAGAATCATATGACAAAGACGCATCTATACTAACTTCAGTCTTCTGTTTTTTAGTTTTCCTAAGATACATAAGTATTTCATTATCAATACAACGAGATGCATAAGTAGCAAGTTTTATATTTTTACCACGACTAAAAGTATTAATTCCTTTAATAAGTCCAATAGTCCCAATACTAACTAAATCTTCTAAATCAACATTAGTATTCTCATACTTTTTTGCAAGAAACACAACAAGTCTTAAATTATGTTCAATAAGCTTATCTTTCGCAAACAAATCTCCATCTTCTTTAAGTTCTAAATAATACTCCTCTTCTGCCTTAGATAAAGGTTCAGGTAAAACATCAGTCGCACCAACATAAAACATCTCAACACTAAAATCCAAAAGACAACACACTAACCATATAATTGTAATCATTCTATCTCCTCCTTAATTATATTTGGTAATATACATTCAACTCCAGATATCTCTGCTTTAGTAGAAAACCCAACTAGTAAATTATATAACTCATACTTCTTATCTATTAACACTTTATCTGTTTTAACACACTTTAAAACTCCATTATTACCAATAGTTTTATAAGGAACATATAAAAGATCTTCATAATTATAAGAAAACTCTCTATTAAGTATAATAACTCCACGTTTTTTATAAGGATCTTTTAAATTATTCCCAGTATCTAAAAAACCAGTTACACTATATTTCTTATTATCATAATAAATATCTACTTCATGAACATTATTATATTTTTTATTATCACTTTTATCTTTAATATATAAACATATAATAATAGGAGAACTTATTAACATAACTATTATATTTATAGAAAACCCATTATTAAAAAACACCAATCCTTCTCTTCCATAACTAAATTCATTATTAATAAAATAAAGTCCTCCTCCTAAAAAAATACTAAATACATATAAAGTAATAATATTCTTAATAAAGTATTTTTTATTATGAAATGAAAAAGTAATAAGTATCATCAAAGCACTTATAATTATCTTAAATAAGAATAAGACAAAACTATTAATATTAAAAAATAAAAGAAATATAGATAAAGCTCCTACTAATGCTCCAAATAATATTTTTCTAAATTTTACATTTCTTTTTAAAAAGTAATTAACACTAAAGAGTAATAGAAAATCAAAAAAGAAATTAATTAAAAATATAATATCTAGATATATCTTCATATAATCACCACTAAAATTATAAAAAAAGAAAAACGACCTTTTTGTCGTTTTATTAACTAATATTATATTTTTTTCTTTTTCCAAAATATTTTAATAATATAACTTAAGAATATAGCCATTATTATAACGTATGCCCAAACAACTATAGTATAAAATATTCCATCTGTATATTTTGCGATAATTGCTGGAATGGATGCTGGTATATATTTACCAATTAAACTAGATACATCTTGAAGTGGAATATTATCTTTAATAAATGTTAATATTCTAAGTAAGATATCTACTATTGCAATAAAGAACACAAATGATGAAAATCTCTTAAAAAACATAATAACTACTACAATTAATGCTATTAATATTATTAAATCAATATACATAACAACCACCTCTTTACTTAAAATAAATATTATTATCTATCTCATTACCTAATGTTGTATCATCTCCATGTCCAGGATAAAGTTTTATATCTCTATCATATTTTTTAATATTTTCTAAACTCTTCTTCATAACAGACTCATCTCCAGTTGGTAAATCACATCTACCAATACTACCATTAAAAATAAAATCTCCAACAAACATACATTTATCTTCTTTAAAATAAAATGTAACTGAATCTGCAGAATGTCCTGGAGTATAAATTACTTCGAATTTAAAATTTCCAAGTTCATATTCCCTCTCTTGTAAATTACTCTTTTTAAATACTTTAATACTTCTTTTATTAAGAAAGTTTCTAAGAGCACCCACATGATCAAAATGAGAATGAGTAACTAATACTCCTACAACCTTACTATCTCCAATTTTTTCTTTTATCTTAGGAAAATCATCTCCTGGATCAATAACTAAACACATATTATCTTTTTTTAGTATATAACAATTCTCTTCTATCGCACCAGTAATGACTTTAATTACTTCCATTATTATCCCTCCTATTATTAGGATATCACAAACAAGTAAAAATTTCTAGAAAAAGAAAAAATATCATCAAATGATGATATTTAAATTATCTGCTTTTTTCTTTGACGTTTGTTTTAACACCGTTATAATAAACATATTTCTTACTTTCTACAGTAGAGTCAACAACAAAATCATTATTTGTTTGCTTTTTATTTACGATTTCTTCCATTGTATTTCCACAAACATGTAAATAAGAAATTCTACTACCTAATTGTGAGTTAAACAATTCAGTATTTTTATTTGAACAAACCATATTCATACTGCCTACCCCCTTCAACCAAGCACATTATAACACATTTTACTTTGTTTTTCAAGTAAATTTGAATATTTTAAGGGAAAGTGCTATAATATAGGCGTTTTTAGGGGTGGTTGAATTGAAAAATAAAAAAACTGTTTTAGTTGTTTATAACCCAGTAAGTGGAATGGGTAAATTCAATTCTTTTATTGATGAATTTTACTCATTATTAAAAGATAAAAAATATGAACCTGATTTTTTCGCAACAAAGTATGCAAATCAAGCCAAGAATTTTATTTCTATTTGTGATAATTACGATATTGTTTTCTCTGTTGGTGGAGATGGTACATTAAACGAAATTATCCAAGGTAATTTTTTAAGAGATGAAAAACTTAATATTTGTCCTATACCTAATGGAACTTGTAATGATGTTGCCAAAATGTTAGGTTATAGTAAGAATCCCCTAACTTGTCTAAGGCAAGCAATGGAAGGAGAAAATCACAAAATTGATATTACAACTATTAATGATACACCATTTTTATATGTTGCTGGTATGGGTAAATTTCTAAATATTCCATATGAAACAAAAAGCAGTACTAAAAGAAAAATAGGTTATCTAGCATATCTAAAACAAGGATTAATAGAGTTTAATAATAAAATGAAATTATATGATACTAATATCTCTATTGATAATAAAGATTTCTCTGATAGATATTCTTTAATTATGATTTCTAATTCTAATCATATCGCAGGTATTAATAATTTTCATAAAGATGTCTATTTAGACGATAAAAAAGTAGAAGTATTATTATGTAAAGCTAAAAATAATTTAGAGTTTATTAATAGTTTTGCAAGTTTATTTATGGGACTTGATAATGCTAATATTATAAAAGTTAAAGGAAATGAAATTAACCTATCATTTTCAGAATATCTTGATAAATCTTGGTGTATAGATGGAGAAGAGTTTATATCTGATAGTAAAAATTATAATTTAAAAGTTAAAGATCAAATGAATTTTGTAGTACCCAAGAATGTAAATAAAAGATTATTTCTAAAAAAATAAAAACTTATTGTTAAAATTAATTAGAAATGGTATAATAACATTGTTCTTATTTAAGAAATGTTATGGCCCGTTAGTCAAGTGGTTAAGACGCCACCCTCTCAAGGTGGAATCACGGATTCGAATTCCGTACGGGCTACCATAAAAAAACAAAAGCAGAAGTTATTCTGCTTTTTTTTATAATTAAGCTTTACTTGTTTTTCTTTTTATTAGAAAACTTAAAGCTATTTTATATTTATCTTTATTTTTAATATATAAAAATCCAAATATACTATAAACTACCGCACCAATAAAGTTTACAAGTAAATCATCCATAGTATCTAAAAGTCCTATATCTAAATATTTATCAAAAATAATATTTTTACTATCTCCACTTTCTAATATAGTTGACTTAATATCAGGAATCCTCACTACTTCATTCTTACCCTCTTTATTCAAACTAACACTTTTAATATCAGTAATAAAGGTATCTTTCTGCATATCAGTACCTACAAAACTATCCATTCCATATTCAAAAAATTCCCAACACACTCCAACAGTCATAGAAAAACAAAATGATACTAAAACAACAAACACAGGTGATAAGTTAAATGACTCTATATTCTCATTTAATAAATAAACAAGTGAAAATCCAATAGATGCACATAAAAATCCATTTAATGTATGTAAAATAGTATCAAAATCTTTAAATACACCGTAAAAATTATTAATCTCACCCAATATTTCAGATGCAAATATAAAAAGTAATATAGATATCTCCAAAGTAACTGGTAAATCTACTTTAAACCTTCTCTCTATTAAAACAGGAAGTAATAAAAGTATAAGAGAAAGTACACATAATAAAGCATTTTCAATATTACCTTGGAATATTTGTCTAATCATCACAACAATAATCAAAACTCTAAGAATCTTATAAACAATAAAAGTTTTCCTATCATAATATTTATATAAACCTAAAAACTTCTTAATTTTCCCTTTCATAATAAAACCTCACTACATATAAATAACTTCATCAAGTAAACTTTTTCTAACATCATGAAATCCTTTTCTATAAGTAGAATCATCACTTTCATAACCTATAGGTAAAAGACATACCGGTACTATATTACTAGGAAGATCAAATGATTTTTGTAACTCTTTAGAATTAAACCATCTAATCCAAACAGTACCAAGTCCTAAATTAACAGCCTCTAACATCATATGAGTACATACTATACTACAATCCATTTCATATGTACTATAGCCTTCTTCTATTGGAATAAAACAAGCCTCATCCATATCAGCGCAAACCATCAACACAACAGGAGCACCATAAGTCATTCTCTTATATTCTCCAAGACGATCAATAGACTCTTTATTTCTTAAAACATATATTTTTTGAGGTTGTGTATTCTTAGCAGTAGGAGCAAGTCTACCTGCATCAAGTATCTTAATTAACTTCTCCTCTTCCACCTCTTTATCCTTATAACTTCTAACAGAATATCTTTTCTTTATCACATCATCAAACTTCATAATTACCCTCCTTAAATTTTATTCTTATTTTCAAGTTCTAATAACTTTTTCTTTATATCAATAGAAGCTGCATAACCACCTATATTACCATTACTATTAATTACCCTGTGACATGGAACAATAATAGATATAGGATTATGTCCAATAGCACTCCCAACAGCTTGTAAAGATACATTTTTAGAAGTCTTTTTTTCTATAATCTTTCCTATATCTTTATAAGACTTTGTAGTACCATATTCTATATCTAACAAACTACTCCAAACCAATTTTCTAAAATCAGTACTATAAAACTTTAAAGGTATCTTCTTAAAATCTACAACTTCTCCTTTAAAATACTTATCAAGCATTTTCTTAGTTTTTATAAATATCTCTAAACTATCATCTTCTATTGCCTTTTCAAATCCATTCATAAAATATCTTTGTCCTTCTATAAATAACCCAACTAAATAATCTCCATCACTAACAAGGACAAAATTATGATTGATTGCTAAATAATTAGTTTTATAAAACATAAACTTACACTTCAACAGACTCATTTTTTACTTTATCATATGCTTCTCTTACAGCACAAGCAAGTTGATCTGCACAAGATGTCTCTTTACTACCACAAATAATACCCTTTAATTTTTCTTCTATCTCTTCTACTTTCATACCATCAACTAACCTAGGAAGAGCTTGTAAATTACCAGGACATCCCCCTCCCATAAAAGAAACATTATAAATCTTATCTCCTTCTATATCAAACTTTATCAAAGAAGGACAAACATTTTTAGTTTTGTATAAATACTCCATAAACTACCTCCTCTATTTTTTTAATATTTTACTTTTATTTTTACAATTCACATCATTAATTGCCCAAATCAAACTAAGTTTAGGTATCTTTTTACCTTCAGTATTTGGAAAATAATCTACATACTTTTCAATCTTACAAATATAAGGAAAATTAAAATAACAATTTTCAGAATCAAACATACTCTCAGTTACAAAACCAGTAAAAATCTCTCTATACTTAATTTTATCATCTTCCTTTATTTTTTCAAAAAAATATTTTTGTTCAGTAGTTTCTATATTAGGTCCAAAATCAAAATCATCAACATCAATCACGCTAGAAATCCTCTCAAAGCACCCAACAAAAATATCATCTGCCTTATAGACATCTTTCATTTTATATTCTTTTTCTTCTTTCTTAAACAAATCAAATAACCACATATAACCTCCTATTACAATTTTATTATACAGCAAATCTTCCACCTAAAAAAGAAATATTTACAAATTTAAGAAATTAGAGTAATCTATAAATAGAAAGGAGTATAACTTATGACAAGAGAAGAATTAAAAACTAAAGCCAAAGAAAGTCTTAAAGGAAGATATGGAGAAGTAATAGTTGCAATGTTACTTGTTTATGCAATAAGTTCAATAGCAATGATCATAACAAATTCAATATGTAACAGTCTAAACTTTAATATAACAATCACCTCATGTGTAAGAAACATAGTAACTTTACTTACAAATTCAGTAGTTGGTGTAGGTATGTTAAACTATTATTTAAAAATATCTCGTAATAAAAAGGCTGAAATATCAGATTTATTTGAAAGAACAGATTTAATTGTTCCATATATCATTCTAGCAATCTTAACTGCTGTTTTTATAACATTATGGTCTTTTTTATTCATAATACCTGGTATTATTGCTGCATTCGCTTATAGCCAATCACAATACATATTAATAGATGAAAAAGATTTAAACCCACTTGATATAATAAAGAAAAGCAAAGAAATGATGAAAGGACATAAAATGGATCTTTTCATTTTAGCATTAAGTTTTGTAGGATGGGCAATTTTAGGTGTATTTACATTTGGTATTTTATATATTTGGTTAATACCTTATATGTCAGTAACACTAGCAAACTTCTACAACGATATTAAAAAACAACAAAAGAAGGAAAATTAATCCTTCTTTTTATTATGCACTAATTTCTAGCAGCACCATCTACTTGTAATACAACTCCTGTAATATAACTAGCAAGTGGACTTGCTAAGAAAAGAAAAGCATTCGCAACATCACTAGTCTCTCCAATTCTACCAAGAGGAATAGACTTAATTAAAGGTTCAATCATCTCTTTAGAAAGACCTTTTACCATATCAGTATTAATAATACCAGGAGCAACTGCATTAACTCTAATATTAAAAGGTGCAAACTCCCTTGCTAAAGACTTAGTAATACCATTAACCGCAAACTTACTAGCAGGATATCCAACACCACTAGGTTGTCCATAAATACTAACCATAGAACTAGTATTTAATATAACACCTTCTCCTCTATCCTTCATATAAGAAACAACTGCCTTACAAGTATTAAAAATAGCATTAACATTCAAATTCATAATATTATTAAATTCCTCAACTGTAGTATCTTCAATTTTTTTATTTGCAGAAATACCTGCATTATTAATTAAAACATCTATTCTCTTATATTTATCATAAATCTCTTTAAATACACTTTCTACTTCATTGTAATTACTTAAGTCAGGAAAATATCCATAAGCCTTATATCCTAATTTTTCTAATTCAGATAAAGCCTTATCTACAGTATCTTTTCTAGATCCAAACAAAATAACTTTAGCATTATTTTCTAAAAACTTTTTTACAATAGCAAGTCCAATACCACGAGTACCACCAGTTACAACAACAACTTTTCCACTAAAATCCATAAACAAATCCTCCATCGTTTATAAAATTATAGCATTTATTCTTACTTTTTTAAATATACTAAATAAATTTATTTTATTTCAAAGTTGCTATTTGTTGATTAGATAATCCTGTTATCTCACTAATAAATTGAGTATCACATTCTCTTTTCAACATGTTTCTTGCTATATCTGCTTTCTCTTCTTTTTTTCCTTTTTTCTCTCCTTCTGCCATAGCATCTAGTCTCTCATCTCTTCTAAAGTGTCTTTCTATCTCTTCGTGTTCTTCTATTGATATTATCCCATCTTCTAATATACTATCCATATCTTTATTTGTCATATACACTACCTCTTTACTATTTTATTTGAAGGATGCAATTTGTTTACTGGATAAACCTGTTACTCTACTTATAAAATCAATATCTGCTTTTTCTTTCAACATATTTTTTGCTATGTTTATACTTTTCTTTTTTGCCCCTTTTATCTCTCCTTTTTTCTCTCCTTCTGCCATAGCATCTAGTCTCTCATCTCTTCTAAAGTGTCTTTCTATCTCCTCATGTTCTTCTATTGATATTATTCCATCTTCTAATATACTATCCATATCTTTTCTGTACTCTTCCATTATCTTATTACCTCCTATTATCTCTTTTAATCTTTCACTTTCCTCTTCATTCATTACTAGCATAAATCTTTCTAGTAATGTAAGTTTACTATTAGTATACATCTTTTTCCTTATATTTGGAAGACTTATATGATA
>CANRNO010000018.1 GCA_947632065.1 uncultured Bacilli bacterium
TAAAAAAAAAAAAAAAACCTCAACATTTTTTGAGGTATTTTATTTGCCAATTTTTGACATGTTCTCCGAATATAAAATATACTAAGGAACAATCAAACTATAATTATAAATTTTCATACAAAGGAAATTTCTTAGTTAAATCTAATACTTCTTCTTTTAATTTAGAAAGTATTTCTTCGTCATTTCTATTTTTCAAAGCCTTAGAAATAATAATTCCTATTTGTCTAAACTCTTCTTCTTTAAGTCCTCTTGTAGTCATAGCAGCACTCCCTAAACGAATACCACTAGTTAAAGCAGGACTCATTTGTTCATTTGGTATAGTATTCTTATTTGCAGTAATATTTATTTTATCTAATACTTCTTCAGCATCTTTTCCAGTAATATCAAGTGACTTCTTAACATCAACTAACATTAAATGATTTTCAGTATCTCCTGATACTATTCTAAATCCTTCATTTTTTAAAGTATCACATAATGCTTTAGAATTTTTTACAACTTGTCTTTGATATTCTTTAAAATCATCCTGTAAAGCTTCATAAAAACATTCTGCTTTTGCCGCAATCACATGCATAGAAGGACCACCTTGAAGTCCAGGGAAAACTACTTTATCTATTTTTTTTGCAATCTCTTCATTATTAGTTAAAATAATTCCTCCACGAGGTCCTCTTAAAGTTTTTTGAGTAGTTGATGTTACTACATCTGCATAAGGTATAGGAGATGGATGAACACCTGCCGCAATAAGTCCAGCAATATGTGCCATATCAACCATTAAATATGCTCCAACTTCATCTGCTATCTCACGAAACTTTTTAAAATCTATAATTCTAGAATATGCACTATAACCAGCAATAATAAGTCTTGGCTTTTCACGTTTTGCAACTTCCAATACTTCATCATAATCTAAAACTTCACTTTCACTATTAACTGAATATGAAACAACATCATATTCTTTACCACTAAAGCTCATTGGATGTCCATGTGTTAAATGTCCTCCATCACTAAGCTTAAGTCCCATTACTTTATCTCCTTCATCAAGTAATGCTTTATATACCGCCATATTAGCACTACTTCCCGAATGAGGTTGAACATTAGCATACTTACATCCAAATAATTTCTTAACGTTTTCTCTTGCTAAGTCTTCTACTTTATCAATAAACTCACATCCACCATAATATCTATGACCTGGATACCCCTCTGCATATTTATTAGTTAAAACACTTCCTTGAAGTTTTAAAACATCACTTGATACAAAATTCTCTGATGCAATTAACTCAATATGATTTCTTTGTCTTTCTAATTCTTTTTCTACAAACTCTTCCAATACTTTCTCCATAAATCCTCCACAACATATTATATTTTTATCTTCTTTTTATTCTCACCATTATTATTATAATTTAAATAAAAAGAAAAAGAAAGAGTCTAACAGAAAATAAATAATTTATTTATAAATTATTAAATGTAGATCCAGCAACTAAGAAAAGACACACTCCAAAAACAATTGCTATTACTACTATGATAAATAAAAATATTTTACCTATAACTTTAAAGAATTTTTCACCTAACAATATAACAAAAAGCATTGAAATTAAAAACAAAATAAAACTTTTAAACATAACAACAAATACAATAAAACAAACTAATGTTGCAAGAATTTCAATTTGCAGTTTTTGATTATTATTAAAATTATTATTTGTATGTCTACCTTCATTAGAAGTATCATTATAACTTGTTTTACCATAATTATTAACGAATTCACTATTAGTATTAACTCTTTTATTATAGTCATTATCATTATTATTTTCCATATTTTTTACTCCTTTTTATTTGAATAATCATAACTACAATTCCTATTAAACAAATCACTTGATATATACTCAAAAACAAAATATTTTTATTTGTATCTCTTATAAATTCAATAAAAAATCTAAAAGTAAAATAATATAAAACTAATTGTTTAAATAGTATTCCTGGTATTAAGTTTTTATCATTTCTTTGTTTATATAAAAAATATATAAATAATATAAGACAAAAAGCACTTTCAATCAATTGTGTTGGTATTCTATTTACTCCATCTCCAAAATTAATACCAATTGGTAAATTTGTTTCTATACCATAACAACATCCTGTTAAAAAGCATCCTATTCTACCTATAGACATTCCAAGGACAACTGCTGGCGCAATATCATTACCGCAATGAAAGTTTTCTATTTTTTTTATTTTTTTAATTATTCTAATTCCTATATATCCACCAACAAGTCCACCAACAATAGATTTACCGGTAAAGAGAAAATATTTTAAATATTCAGGATTTTTTATTAATATATTAAAGTTTTCAAAAAAAACTAAAATTTTAGATCCAATTAATCCACCAACAAGTGCAGACATTACTATTAAATAAGAATATCCACTTTTTATTTTTTTATTACGCGTAATAGAAATGTAGAACCATGCTAGTCCAACCAATAAACCCAACAATACAAAAAATGAATATGTAGAAATCTTTAAACTTCCAAAAGTAAAATTAGTAATTATACCATATCCCTTTGGAACATAATGATTATCTAACATTACATTGTCCTCCTCTTATTCTTTTACCAAAGTTACAACAATTTTTACCCAAAACTAAACATTCATACAGTTTTTGAGCAGAACAATATCCAAAAGCCGCAATTGTTTGCAAAAAAGTTAAAATTCCAATAAATATATACCCTACAACATCTATTTTAAATACATATAGAAATAAAATAGCAATTATACAAAATGTAGATCCTACAAAATGAGAAAATCTAATACTATTAACGTTTAATATATCAGTCTCAGCAGTTTTATCTCTATTAAATAATACGTTATATAAAACTATTAATGGTGCACGTCTTACAGTTAACACTCCTGATAAAAACATTATTGTTAGTGGAATAAATATAAACCATTTAATCCCAAAAAAACATAATATTGAAGTTATCCAAAACAAAATACAAATTGTCCATCTACAAAAAGCAAATGCTTTTTTTGGTACAGTTGCCATTCTTATATTATTCATATTACTTCCTACTTTCTTTTTATTAATTTTGGAAAAAACATTCCTACTCTATTTTGATAATCTTTATATTCTTTAAATACTAGTATTAATTCTTTTTCTTCTTGTTTAGCTCTATAAGTCATAAAGGGAATAAATATTATACTGTTTAATATAATTACTAAATAATTTTGATACAATATACCTACTGCATAAAGCATCCAAATAATTGATGCATATAAGGGATGCCTTACAATACTATAAACTCCTTTAGTTATTAGAGTATGATCTTTATATATAACTACATTATTCCCCCAATTATGTCCTAGATAAAATCTACCTAAAAGATTAAATATTATTCCAATTACATATATTAATATAGCAAATATATTCAAAATAATATTATGAAAATCAAATGTTCCTATTTTAAATAATGTAACTATTGCACACACAAGAAAAAATGCTGACATACTAGCTGTTTCTACAATTGACTTAATTTCTTTTTTCTTTTTATAATTTTGGTTTTTAGCATCTTTAAAATTAATAAATACCCTCATATATATAAGAACTATTCCAGATGCGACAATTAAATTAATAATGGTCATTTCAAGTCCTAGTTTTTCTATTGACATTTGAAATAAATCTTTCATTTTTTATACCTATCTCTATAAATCATATTATATGAAGAAAAAGGAATTCTTTTTAAATCTTCAGTAATTACATGAACACATTCCTTCTGCATAGATTTCATATCGAAATTATATTTATCTATAAATGATGAAATTGTAATTCTAAAAGTATTATTACTTACGTATTCACTTCTTTTTTCTATATCCCAACTCATAAAATCTTTTGGAACAAACTTTTTAAAGTCTTTTAAGAAATGAAGTGGATTACAACAACATCCAAATATTATATCACGACCATTAGTTAAAGCATCTTCTATTTTAAAAGTAAAAGTATTATTTATATATGGTAAATATTTTTTAATATTATTTGCTCTTGTAATTGGTATAAAGCCATCTTCTGTTTTATAAAGATAAGTTAAAGATACTCTTTCTACATTACAAGGAAGTGGAACAAAGTCTTCTTTTATTAACATTTTCTTAGTTTGTTTTTCTATCAAGTTTATAACATCAGTTAATGTTACTCTATTTTTTCTATCTATATTTTTTGTTTGTCTTCCAAAGAATGCTACTGGTTGAATATTAACTCCTCTTACATTTTTAGTTTCTAATCCATAAGAAATAACTTTTCCTATTTCATTATCATTTAAATCTCTTTCAACAGTCATTACAAGTGTTACTGGAATATTATACTTATTCAAGTTTTCTATTGCTTTTTCTTTTATTTCTTTTAAATTTCTTACTCTGATTTCATTATAAATTTTATCATCAAAAGAATCAAATTGTAAATATATTTCAAAACCACCTACAAATTGACTTAATTCTTTTACAAATTCTTCATCTTCTGCAAGTCTAATACCATTTGTATTTAGCATTACATATTGAAATTTTTCTCTTGCAAGTTTTATAACTTCTATTACATCTTTATGAAGAGTTGGTTCTCCTCCACTAATTTGTAAAACCTCTCCATGTCCTCCTTCTGCATCTGAAGCAAAATCAATCATTTTTTTAATAATATTAATATTTAAATCACGCCCATTACCACTACTAGCATAACAAGTATTACAACACATATTACATTTATTAGTAATTTCTATTAGTCCAATACAACTATGTTGATCATGATTTGGACAAAGTCCACAATCATATGGACAACCATTTTTTATTTCAGTCTGTGTTTTACTACTTGTACCAGGTTTATCATATTTTCTTTTATTTTTATAATAATCTATATCATGTTCTAAAAGTTCCAGTTGTTCTCCATGCTTAGAACAATTTTTTAAAATATAAACCTTATCATCTTTAAAAATTATTTTAGCTGGTATTACTTTTTCACACTCATTACAAAGACTATTTGTAAATTCATAATACACATAATCTCTATTCATACTATAACACATCCTTCTTTTTATTTTCACCATTATTATTATAATTTAAATAAAGATAAAAAGAAAGTATCTAATAAAAAATAAGTTAATTAGGAATATTTAATAATTAAGTGATAATATTTATTATCTTTGCTTTATTCATAATCATTTACCTTTTGCTTTTAAAATATTGAATTGTTTTAAAGTAAAAGAAATCCACCTAACACACTGTTAGGTGGTAACCTAATCAAATGGTAACACCCAACACACCAATATTAAGTGTTCCTTTTTTATTTTATTCAAATCTCTTTGACATATTAATAATATCATATATAATCTATTTTTTCAACTGTTTACAAGTTTTACCAAATGGACAACTATTACACTTATTATCTTTATTTTTAAAGTATTTTATACCTATAAAACAAAGTATACTAAATATAATTATACATATCACTATATCCGCAACTGATATAATAGATTTTTCTATTCTAATACCTACTTGATAACATATAAAAGCAATTATCCAAGCAATAATAGTTTGAAATAAAACTACTTTTAAAACTTTTTTAGTACTACCAAGTTCTCTTCTTAAAGCACCTAAAGCACCAAAACAAGGAGCACTAAATAAATTAAAGGCAACAAAAGCATACGCAGCCGCAGGAGTAATTGATGAAAATATACTACCACTAGAAAACATACCACTACTATTTGTAAAACCTGATATAACTGACATAGAAGAAATAATTTGTTCTTTCGCAACTAATCCTTGAATAATAGATACAGTAAGAGCCCAATTATCCTCTCCTAATACAGGATAAAATATCCAAGAAATACTTTTACCAATACATGCTAAAATACTATTTTCTACATCTACTCCATAAGATAAACTAGGAGAAAATGAAAGTAAAAACCAAACTACTATTGAACAAAATAATATAATACTACCTGCTCTTTCAATAAAAGCAACCACTTTATCAAATACATCTTTAAAAACATATTTAAAACTAGGCATTTTATATAAAGGAAGTTCACTAATATATAAATCACTAGTATCAACAAATACAAATTTAGAAAGTATAAGTGCTGATATAATAATTATAAAAATAGCTAAGAAGTAAAAAGATGCTGCCACAATACCAGAATAATCTTTAAAAAAGTAAGTTGAAAACATCGCAATTATTGGTAATTTTGCACTACAAGGAATAAATGGTGTAAGTATTGCAGTCATTTCTCTTTCATCATCATTTTCTATAATTCTACTTCCCATAATACCAGGAACAGAACAACCTGATCCTACAATAAAAGGAATTAAACTTTTACCACTTAAACCAACATATCTAAATATTTTATCTAAAAGAAAAGCTATTCTAGACATATATCCAGTAACCTCAAGTAGTGAAATACAAATAAATAAAATAATAAGTTGAAATATAAATCCTAATACAGAACTTACTCCTGCTATAATACCATCAACAATTAAACTATTTAATACTTCACTTGTTCCAATATCTTTTAAGAAACCACTAACAAAAGATGAAAAAACATCAACTAAAGAAGATACCATCTCCGAACTACTTCTACCCACTACTCCAACAGATAAGAAATATACTAAAAACATAATAACAGCAAATATAGGAAAAGCTAAATATTTATTTAAAAATATCTTATCTAACTTCTCTGATATATCACTTTTTTTCTTATCTATTTTAAAAGTATTCTTAACTACTTTTTCTATAAATTCATATCTTTCAGTTGCAATTATCTCTTCTAAATCAGTATCATATTTTTCACTACATTTTAAAATTCTTTTTTCATATATTTCTTTATTATATTTTTTAAATCTTTTATCACCTTCAAGTAATTTAACTTTAACAAATCTTTTATGTATACTATCTACATTTATAAAATCTATTAATTCTTCTATATTTTTATCATATATTTTTTTATTAATTTTCTTATTATCTTTATCTATTTCTTTTATAAGTTTATCTATACCTATCTCTTTTAAAGCAGATATTTCTACTATTTTAACACCAAGTTCTTTTTGTAATTTTTCTATATCTATTTTAATACCTCTAGAATCTAATATATCTACCATATTGAGTGCTACTATTATGTTTGTATCTAATTCCATAAGTTGTGTAGTTAAATACAGACTTCTTTCTATATTAGTAGCATCCACTATATTTATAATAACATCAGGTACTTCTTCAAATATATATTTTCTAGCAATCTCTTCTTCTTTAGAATAAGGACTAAGTGAATATATACCAGGTAAATCTATTATTTTATTTTTAGTTCCTTTAATAGTACCTTCTTTTTTTTCTATAGTAACTCCAGGCCAATTACCTACTTTAGCATTCATTCCAGTTAAAAGATTAAAAAGTGTAGTCTTACCACTATTTTGATTCCCAACTAAAGCAATCTTCATAAATACACCTTTTCTACTTCTATATTTTTAAGATCTTTTCTACTAACACATAATTCATATCCTCTAAGTTCTATATTAACTGGATCTAAAGTGGGTGCTACTCTTTTTACTTTAACTACAACTCCACGAGTAAGTCCCATATCAAGTAAATGTCTTCTAGTTTTTTTATTATTAATATTTAATTTTATAACTTTTGCTACATCTCCTACTTTAAGTTCTGCTAAATTCATAATTCCTCCTTTATTTAAATAATATTATCTAAATATAAAAATTATTATATACAAAATAAAACAATAGTCTCCTATTGTTTAAAACTAGAACATAAACTTAATCTATTTTTCATAAAACAGCACTTCCTTACTTATCTCTAATATAATTTTACTAAAACAAAAAATAAAATGCAATATAAAAAAGCAGATACCTCTGCTTTAATAACAAATAGTACACTCTAAGGAGTCATATAAAAACGTTTATTAAAAAATATATTCTTCGATTCACACTTTCATTTTAACTCTTTATTATAAATAAATCAAGTATAGTTAAATAAATTGTAGTCCTATTTCATACATACAAGATATAATTACGCTTTTCATCTTTATTAATTCCGATTCAACATTTATATTTTTTTTGTCAAATTTAATTATAGATTTTTGCACAAGATTCAAAAAATCATCTTGAACTTCATTATACTTATTTGCCATTAAAATACCATTTTCTTTATCAATACAATTTAAAATTGAAACCATTTTTTCTTTTTCTTTAAGAAGTTCCTCATTAAACTCTTCGATACATTTTTTAGCTTGTTTCTTCAATTTAACTATATCCGTTTCCTTACTATTTGTTATATTATTCAAATTATTTCTAGCTTTTGTAAAAATACTATCTAAACTTAAAATATTATCTTTAAAATCAAATGATCTATACCAACTCATTTTGTATGAGTTTAAGTTTTCTTTTTTCTTTTGCTTTTTATCATTAAAATAAAACCAGATGACAAAACCAAGATTAATAATAGATACAGCAAGAGTAATCCAGTTACTTAAGTCAAATTTATTATCACAAATACACTTTACAACTTGATTATTCATATTAATCCATTCCATCTACATCATTAAGTGCATCATTAATGCCATCGTTAATATTATTTTTTAATGATTCACTACCATTAAATATAAATTTTTCATAAAAATTTTCTTTGCTACCTAAATCTCTTACTATATCACCAAATAATCCCAAGAAAAACGAAGAACTAATTGAGTAAATATTATTTGGAATAATTATTTCTATTTTTTCATTTTTCTTAATTATATCATCCAATTTTAATGTTTTTCTCTGTTGTTTTCCTAAATTTCTACCTGATACAACAATTAATTCACTTATATTTTGTATGTTCTTTGTTATATCAAGTTTATATATTTTTTTATTGTTCAACATTATCACCTTCTTTTATTAGTTTTAAATATTTACTATCTACATAGAATTCTGTAGTAATAACTGTTCCAGGAAATTTATTGTCATTTATTTTTACAACATCTTTATCAGGCTTTTTACTTATATCATTTTCTTTATTAAATGCTATTACAGGAACTTCATTTCCTCTTATTACTTTATTGATTATTTTATATTTTCCATTAAATAATATATGCGTTTTACCAGATAAAATTGCCATTAAAGGTTTATCGTTTTGAATTGACTTGCCTAATATTGAAAAGTTTTTAATAAATTTTATAGTTCCAGTACCTCTATCTTTATCATTTGGATTATTTAATCTGCTAATCTTATATTGAAGAGCAAAAACTGTCCATGAACTCTCTTCATTCCATATTCCAAATTCAAAAAAAGGTTTTTGTTGTTTTGTTCGTTGAATAAGTTTTCTTTTAATTTTATCACTTGTAGTTGTCTCTTTGAGTGACTCATATATACTATTCCCAAAGCTTATAAAAGTCAATGTTCCTTTACCAATATTTTGATTTTTGTCCTGTGCAAAATGACCACTAACAAACCACGAACCATTATTCCCACAATGTATTGTCATATTATCAGTAATTTCTCCAACAAGATTATTAAACTTATCAATACCTTTACTTGTTAATTCATAGCCGTTTCTTCGTAGACAATTTTGATAATATTTTATTACATTATTTGTTAACTCTAAAGAAGAATTATTTTTTGTAAACGGATCCAATCTTTCTACTAAAGGATCCGAATCATTCTTTGAAATTTCTAAATGTTTCAGAAGACCACTATTTATAAACACTTGAATTGCATCTGGTGTTTTAGGAAAGTTTCCATTTAGTTTATATGGAATCTTTAATTTTTCTCTATATTTTAATCCATCTAATACAATAACATCAGTTATAACAGAAGCATCTAATCCTAAAACTTCACAATCAGAATAATCAAAAAATATTTTTTCTATGCTAGTCATAGTAAAGCTATAATTTATTTCTTTTAAAACTTGCAGAGAAATATTTGAATTTCTAATTAAACAAAATTCTCGAGGAATATGAATATTTATTATTTTATTCTTTATAGTAGGTTTTGATAAAAAATTGTTTTCTACTAAGACATTCAAAACTTTTGGTAATTTAATACTATTTTTTTTTGAAGTCGGTAAATTTAATCTATACTTCCTATTTGGATCGTATTTTTTATGTTTTCTTTTTTTCTTATTTCTAGCAATTTTTATAATTCTATTTTTTTCACCTTGAATCCTAATACATCTTTTCTTCAAACTGACAATACCTCCTGAATAATGCTATTTTCTAAAATTAAATAAATTTTGCAAATAATTTTCTCAAATATTCAGTATTGAAATTTTTTGATGAAATAACTCTTTTATTATTTTTAAAATAATCTTGTGCTTCGTATACTTCTTGAGCAACAACTACAAAGTACCCATGTCTTTGCATAATATTATTCAACTTTTCAGGATTCAAATCAATACCAAGCGTTACAAGAAACATCGCATCAACAGAAAGTTGATTAACATCTTCAAAATTTTGCTTATATCTTTCTCTTAATGTTCTTTTTGCGCTTACACCATAAATTTTTCCATCCAATTCAAATGTATAGTCATACTCAACTGATGGAATAAACTTATCGTGAACTCTACAACGCACATTCTCAGAAATGCTTCTTAAAACTCCTTCAACACGAGACTCATATGTAGAACCAGCAGTTGATATTATACTTTGGTTTATAGATTCATCCATAATAATCATAAAGATATTGTTTGCATTTATTTTATACTTTGAAGTTACTTCTTCAATTCTTTTATTCATGTCTTTAATTGTTCTACCACTTGACACAAGAACAAATTCATAGTCTCTTTTTACATCAGTTAATGCATAAACTAATAAAGCACTTATTACTCTTTGACCATACGGAAATTCAAGATTTACCATATCATAGTTAAAGCTTAATCTATCATTATTGCTGTCTATACTTTCATTATATTGAGATCTTGCATATGCTTTTGATTCTTCTAGAATTAAATTTTTGGCTAACAATAGTTCTAAGGATAATAAAACTAGATCACACCACATACCATAATTATCTTCATTGCATAGATTTAATAATGTTACATAATCATCATATGTTTTAACATCTTCTTTAACGACATTTCCTTTTAATAATTCTATTAATTGAGTAGCACTTAAACTAATATTTTCATCTATAAGCTGTGCTAGCATTATCATTTTATTTTCTGATAATTTACATTTAATTAAATTCTTGAGTATTGTATAAAACAATAAATTATTTTTATATTCGATTTCTTCAACTTCCATTATTTATTTCCTCCACCTAAAGCTGTAATCATATTTTTTGCTACAGCATCTATCATATTAATTGGTACTGAATTACCAAATTGTTTATATGCTTGCATATCACTAACTACTATTTTAAAATCGTCAGGGTATCCTTGCAATCTTGCTGCCTCTCTTGGAGTTAGCTTTCTTGGATTTTTTCCCTTTTGTTCTATTAATATTTCTGAACCATCTTTATAATATCTTGCAGAAATAGTACTTGTATATTCGGAATTCTCATTAAATAAAGAATAACCAAACCCATTCCCTTTAGCACGATTTTTTTCTTTTCTTCTTTGATGACTTTCCCAAATTCTATCTGAAATAGTATATTTTGAATCAGGATTTTTTTCAAGTATATCTCCTAATCTTGTCTTAATATTCTTTTCTTTAGGAAATTCAAATTTTACATCGTGATTTTTAAATCCAACTATCATAATTCTTTCCCGATTTTGAGGTAAACCAAAGTTTTTTGCGTTTAAGACTTTATAATAGACCTTATATCTTAATTTTTTT
Source organism: uncultured Bacilli bacterium (assembly GCA_947632065.1). GTDB lineage: Bacteria > Bacillota_I > Bacilli_A > RF39 > UBA660 > CANRDQ01. Next base: position 11,769 of record CANRNO010000018.1, read on the forward strand.
TCAAGTATTTCGAGCATTAATTTAAAAGTTTTTCCCTTATCATGATTTGTAAGTCCCTTGACATTTTCTAGAAGGAAAGCTGTTGGTTTTTTTTCATCTAGAATTCTCTCAACCTCAAAGAACATAGTTCCTCTTGTGTCACCAAATCCTTTTCTTTTACCAGCAATTGAAAATGCTTGACAGGGAAAACCTGCTAACAATATATCAAAATCAGGTATAGAACTCGCAGGTATTTTAGTTATATCACCACTAGG
>CANRNO010000019.1 GCA_947632065.1 uncultured Bacilli bacterium
AAAAGAGACTGATTCTCTAGTCTCTAATATCTTTATTACCATAGATGGTAACTTTACACAAAGTTTTTTACACTCTCTGATATTTGAAAATTTAATTAATTATGATAATATTAAATCATAAAAAAAGAGACTGATTCTCTAGTCTCTAATATCTTTATTACCATAGATGGTAACTTTACACAAAGTTTTTTACACTCTCTCTACATTATGTAGATTTTTTTATTATAATAATATTTACAATTTTATTTGAAAGATTCAATTTGTTGATTAGATAATCCTGTTATCTCACTAATGAATTTAGTATCACATTTTCTTTTCAACATATTTCTTGCTATGTTTATACTTTGATTTTTCTCTCCTTCTGCCATTGCATCTAGTCTCTCATCTCTTCTAAAATGTCTTTCTATCTCTTCATGCTCTTCTATTGATATTATCCCATCTTCTAATATACTATCCATATCTTTTCTGTACTCTTCCATTATTTTATTACCTCCTATTATCTCTTTTAATCTTTCACTTTCTTCTTCATTCATTACAAGCATAAATCTTTCTAGTAATGTAAGTTTACTATTAGTATACATCTTTTTCCTTATATTTGGAAGACTTATATGATATATTTCACATATATCTGTTAAAAAATGAAACTTCTCTTTTTCTATATTTGATAATCTATATTTTATTATGGAGTCCTTTATCCCTTTAAATCTAAAGTTATCTATATTTATTAGTCTTACCTTCTTATACTTATATCCTTCTCCTTTCTTTCTTAAGTTTGTAAATATTTTAAATAAATATTCTATATTTCTAATTAAAGTATTTACATTTCCATATCTATTCATTTCTACTAGAACAATATATTCATCTATTAAACATATACAATCTACTGTTTTTGTTGTCTCTTTTATTTTACTTTTATCTAGTTTATTATTTAATAGTTTCATATTTTGAGCTACATAATCATAATCCAAATGTAATACTTCTGATATTATTAGTGACAAGTATTTTTTCCTTTCTTCATTATTTATCATTATATGAAATACATCATCTACTACTGTTGGTATAAACTTATCTCCTTTTTGATATGTATAATAATCTTTATCATTTTTTACTATTGGTCTTTTATATAAGAACATAACATCTCTCCTTTCTACAAGCACTATACACCATTATTTTTCACTTGTAAAATGATGCTTTTAACTAATTAATACAATATAAAAAGTAGAAATAATAAATTCATTATATGAAAATATTATTTCTACTTAATCCTTTATATTCAAAAAACAAAGTTATAAGTTTTTTTATTTTTTTATATTTTCTAACTTTTTGATTACATTTTCAAAAGTATCTGCTTCTATTATTTTTATATCATAATTATTTTTTTTCTTATATTTAACTGCTTCTTTATAATTATTTCCGCTTGGAGCGATAAATATATCTGCTTTGGCTTTTACTGCACCCATTAATTTATATTTTACTCCACCTATTTCTCCTACTGTTCCATCACTTTCAATAGTACCAGTTCCAACTATTTTTAATCCTTTTGTTATATCTTTTTTAGTTAATTTATTATAAATATCTAAGGCAAGTAATAATCCTCCACTTGGACCACTTTCTGATGAATTAAAATTAAACTTTATTTTGGGATTAGTTTTATATTCATCTAATTTTTCTACCATTACCCCTATTAAAAGTTCACCATTTTCTTTAAATACTTCAACTTCTTTTTCTATTTCTTTCTTATTTCTTTTTAGTTTTATTGTAATTTTTTCATTTTCTTTACAACTATTAATAATTTCTCTTAAATCTTGAAGTGAAGAGATTTTCTTATTCTTAGCTTCTAATAGTTCATCTCCTACTTTTATTTTTCCTTTATTATGTTTTTCTACATAAATTACATATATATGACTATTTTTTATTTCTATTTTCTTTTGGGCTTTTGTATATGCTTCTTTTATAGCATTTTCATTGGCAACAGATAATTCTAGACTATCTCTGAATGCTATATCTTCTTTTGTTTCAGTATCTTCTATTTTATAATCATCTATACTTTCTTTTTCCCATGAAGGAATAACATATGAAAGTGCCCATGTAAAAATAGTTCCTTTTAATTGTGCAACATACGCTAGATTAAGACTTCCTTTACTCTTGTAAGCATTTTTTATTTCTACTTTATCATTTACATCTACTGTTCCTCCACCAGTTATAACATAATAATTTACTGGGCATAGAACAATAAAATAAAGTATAGAGAAAAATATTATACTTTTATAATTTTCTTTAATAAAGTTTTTTATTTTATCATAAGTTTTATTAAACATCTAATCAACCTTTCTATATCAATTATAACAAAAAGTAGGTGAAATATGTTAAAAAAATATAAAGATTTTATATTAATTGTAAATTTTATTATAGTTATAGTATCTTTATTTTTATTTCCTAATAATATAAAAGGTCAAATACTTACATCACTTAATGTTTTTTTTAAGGTGTTATTTCCTACTTTTTTTCCTATGTTTTTATTTACTAATCTTTTAATTGAATATAATGCAGTTATAATATTTGGTAAGTTTATTAAATCCTTTATTGAAAAAGTTTTTCATGTGAGTGCAAACTGTGGATATGTTATTTTAATTAGTTTAATATCTGGGTTTCCTAGTGGTGCGAAAAATATTATGATGCTTCTTGATAAAAATTTAATAAGTGTTGAGGAAGCTAATTATTTACTTACTTTTACACATTTTTCTAATCCTTTATTTATACTTAATGTAGTCTATTTAGTTGTACTAGATAAGAGTATTTGTATAAAAATATTACTTGCTCATTTTGTATCCAACTTCATTATAGCACTTTTAATTAGACCTCATAAAAAAGTGGATTCTATCAGTTTTGATTTTAAATATAAGAATTCTTCTTTTTCTAATGCTCTTAGGACATCTTTAAAAAATACTTTTGATATATTATCTATTATTATGGGTACTACTATATTTTCATTTATAATTTCTGGTATTATTACTAATTATATACATTTAAATACTTTTTTTAAAATATTTATAAATGGTCTTTTTGATTTAACTTTGGGTATTAATACATTAAAAAATATAAGTATTCCTATTATTTCTAAAAGTATACTTATATTATCTTTTATTTGTTTTGGTTCTATTTCTGTTCACTTACAAATCTCTAGTATTATAGATAATAAACGTGTTAAGTATAAAAACTTTTTGTTGGGTAGAATTGCAAGTATTGGAATTGCTTTGTTATTATTTTTAGTTATGAAAAATTAATTGGTGCAGCTATATGAATTCCATATTTATTTTCTAATTTTACTTTATTATGATAGAAGTTTATATCAATTTTAAAGAACCCATTTTCTTCTCTTACATCCATATCACTTATTCTAAGTGATGGTATTTTTGTACATTTGTATTTTCCTACTCTTTCTTTTGATGAAGTTCCTAAATCTGGTAGAGGATGTTTTACATCTACTTGAGTTCCTCCTGCTCCTGTTTCTGAATATGTAATAACATTACCTAATCTATCTATAATTAAATTTCTTACTTCATCTGTTAGGACAAAGCTAATCTTATAAGATAATAGGTTTAATGTATCATTTTTACTTCTGGCTTCTGCATAATATGGATCATCTTCATCGTAAGAGTTACAAAGTGGTCCAAGGCCATCATTTTCTACTTCTTGTTTTTCTACACTTCTTATAATATATTTAGTAGCGTCATCTTGTATTAATTTTGTTATTTCATTTTTATAACTTATTATTTCTTGTTTATATGATTCTGTTTCTTCTCTATCTTTATAAGTCATTACTACATCTAAAAGTGATATTGATATGGTTGCAACTAGTGTAAATGTGATAATTACTTCAACAGCACTCATACCTTTGTTATCTAGAGCTAATAAAGTCTTTAACATTATAATTCACCTCCACTGTTGCATAAGTCGTATAATTATCTTCACTATTTTCTAAATCATTATTACGTTCTACTTCTACAATTATTCTATAATAATTACCAGATTTAGAGCCTTTATTATACTTAGGAAGAGAATCAACATATCCTTGTAGACCTGGATAATCTCCAAAACTTGTTTTTACAGTATCTTTAAATCTTTCTATATTATAAGGTACTATATAGAATTTAGTAACATTAAATTGTTTAAAGAAATTTATACATGTATAAGAATTTGTAAAGTATTGATTACATCTATTAGTTATTTCTTGGAATCTTTTTTCATCAGTAGTTTCTTTTAGATTTTGTCTCATTTCAAAAAAGTCATCTGAATCAGGTGTGTAATTTTTCATTCTATCAGAAAGTTTTCCATTTCCTTGCTTTATTACTAACATTCTCATCCAATGAGCAATATATTTTGTATCTAAATCATCATAAGGTTCTACTTTTTCATATTCTCCAAGTACAGGGACAATATTTGTATAAATTACTGAGAAAATTGCGGCTATCGCAACAGATACAACTAGTGTTTCTACTAAAACAAATCCTTTATTATTTTTTTTCATTAAACACTCTCCACCTTCTTGATATTCTTATAATTATATTATATAATAAATAATAGGAAATTACTATATAAAAAAAGATAAAAAAGGGGAAGAAGCATATGGTCACATTCGATTTTGCCAAAACACCCATCACTCAAATTGCTGATTTTATTATTGTACAGTCTGCGAAAAGTAATGCCAGCGATATACATTTTGACCCTAGAGAAAATGGTCTTATCGTTAGGATGAGGATTGATGGTGAACTTAAAGATTATACTTTTATACCAAAAATTTATGAGCGAAATTTAGTTACTAGACTTAAATTACTTGCTTCTATGAATATTACTGAGAGTAGACTTCCTCAAGATGGTGCGATTAAAGGTAATATTGGTGGAATGAATTTAGATATGCGTGTTTCTAGTCTTCCTACAAATGAAGGGGAAAAAGTTGTTATTCGTATTTTAGATTATTCTAGAAGTTTATCTGGAATGAAAGCTTTAGGTTTTCATGAGAAAAATTTTGAAAAGTTAAATAGAATGATACATGTTCCAAATGGAATTATTTTAGTTACTGGTGCGACTGGTAGTGGTAAAAGTACAACTGTTTATTCTGTTTTACAGGAACTTAATAAAGAAGAGACTAATATAATTACTGTTGAAGATCCAATAGAGATGAATATTGAGGGTATGAATCAAGTACAAGTTAATAGTGAAATTGGTTTAGACTTTGCGACAGTTTTAAGATCTATTTTAAGACAAGATCCTAATATTATTCTAATTGGAGAGATTCGTGATAGTGAGACTGCTCAAATTGCGGTTCGTGCATCTATTACTGGACATTTAGTTTTATCTACAATACATACTAATAACTCTTTATCTACAATTGAGAGACTTTTAGATATGAATGTTGAAAGATATCTACTCTCTTCTGCTTTAACAGGAATTATTTCTCAAAGACTTGCGAAAAAACTTTGTCCACATTGTAGAGTGAAAAAAGATGCTACTCCATATGAGAAAAAAGTATTTAAAGTTGCTTTAGAGAAAGATGTTGATAAGTTATATGCTGCTAATCCAAATGGATGTAAAGAGTGTTCTCATGGATATAAAGGTCGTGTTGCGATACATGAAGTTTTGGAGATTGATGATCAAATTAGAGATGCTTTAACTGAAAATATAGAAAAAGATGATTTACGTGAAATAGTATATACACCTAAAGTTATCGCAATGCTTCAAGATGCTTTAATAAAGGTTTTATCAGGAGATACTAGTTTTGATGAAGTTTATAAAGTAATGGATGTTGATGATGATTTAGAGTCTATCTTTAAACATAATCTTGAAAAATATGAAGAAAGTCATGATGAAGAAATAATTAGTCCAAAAGATGAAGAAAAAGACGAAGAAGAAGTTGAAACAGAAAAAGAAGAAGAAAACGAATTAATTGAGCTTAATCCTGAAGAAAATAATGAAGTTATCGATCTTCCTTCTGTTGAAGAGGATAAAAGTGATGAAAGTAATACTGAAGAAGAAAATCAAGAAGAAAACAAGGAAGAAGAAGATCCTAAAGTAATTTCTATTTCTGGAGTTGGTAATATTCAGATTGAAACAGAAGAAATTAAGATTGTTCCACCAGATGAAGATAATAACAATATTGAAGATTTATTCGATGGTGAGGCAACTGATGATGATACATTAGAAATATTAGATGAGACTCCTGATAAAGAAGATTATTATAATAGATTAGGAGTTAAACCTAGAATACTTCCTAGTGTAAAACTTAATAGTTTTAAAATAAACAAAGATTTACCAGGAAATAATAAAAAGCCTGTTACTGTTCAATTAAGTGGTAATAATACTGTTAATATGACTAATCCTGAAAGTATAAATATTCCACAAATTAATAATGATAAAGGTACTAAATAATTAGTATCTTTTTTATTTTTATACAAATGAAAAGAGTCGCATTTGCGACTCGACAATCAAAACCTTTTTTTTATACTATAATTAGCTAGCTTTTCCGTAAACGTCAACAGCTACTTTGTATTGAGCTTTTTTAGCAGTTACTTGATAAGCTTGATCAACCCACATACGAAGTCTATATTTGACAACTTGAGTAGCTGTAAATGATCCGCTATCTAGAACCATGTTAGTTGTAGGAGTTCCAACTCCTTCTTCTCCTGTTCCATTAGCACTAAATGCTTTTGGAGCAGCAACTTGTGTATAAGCAGTTCCACCTGCTGCATCTTTTTCTAGATATAATCTTATATCTTTATCTGGTAATTGAACAATATCATCAGCTGTATCAATTGTTAATTTTCTTGCAGATACTTCATAAGGAATTGTAACATCTCCTGCAATAGTTGCTTTTACTGTGAAGTCAAATACTCCTGCTCCTTCTGTAGTAGTTCCTGCTGCTCCTGCATTATCTGCAGTTATTGCTTTACCAGTTGCTTCATCTACTGGCATAGCATTTGTAATACTGATACCATTTGTATCTTCTGTATATTCCATTGTGATTGTACCAGTTGTGATTGTATTTTCTTTTTTTCCTTGTCCTGAGTAAGTGAATGCAGCGAATGATACACCTACTACTGCAACTACTAAAATAGCAATTGCTAATACTGATAATAGTATTTGTTTTGATTGATTTTCATTTTGGTTTTGTTTTTGGTTATTATTTCCCATTTTTCTCCTCCATTTTATATTTTATTATTTTTATTTTTATGCAGTTGCGGTAACATTTACTCTCATTGAGAAAGTTTCTCTATTACCTTTTTTCTCAAATATTGGGTAATTATCTGATACCCAAATTCTAAGTCTGTACTTTCTAGTACCACTTTCAGAGAAACTACCAGCATATAGTTTTTTGCCTGATTTATCACTTGATTCTGGCAGTGAACTAAATGTTGGTAAACTGCTTTTGTCATATCCTTCAATAGCTGTCTCATCTTCAGCATTCGTCAAATAGACTTTTACATATTCTGGTTTCAACTTACTATCACTTGGTGATGTGTCAACCCCATATATTTCGTAATTAATATCAGTTTGTCCTGCTAGTGTGGCAGTTACTGAAAAATCGAAATATCCTTGAGTAATGTTGCGGCCAGTGGCAGGGATTACTTTTCCTTCGGAGTCACTTATTGGTAATGCATCAGTTATTTCGATACCATTAGACTCTTCTTGATGTTCAAACATGATATTACCAGTTCTAATGACATTTTCTTGTACACCTTCGTCTGTGTATGTATATACTCCATAGGTTACCCCTATTACCAACAATACCAAGACTAGAACTGCTAGAATGGATAGAACTAAGCGTTTTCTACTTTCGGCTTCTCTGTCCTTCTCGCTCCTCATTATTATGTATCCCTCCTATAATAAAATAATAACATTAAAATAAATAATAGACAAGAACTTTTTTTGTAAATTTGTCAGTTGTTGTTAAGTAGATTTTATTTTTCTTTGATTTTCAAAGAAAAAATGATTTCCCGAATTTTGGAAATCATTTTATTTACTTGTTATATTCATTAATAATTGATATAAATTCTTGTTGTAGCTCTTGTAATCTTTCTTTAGTTGATGCTTCAAATCTTGCAGTTAAGTTTGGTCCGGTATTGGATGCTCTAACTAAAGCCCATCCATCATCAAATAATACTTTTACTCCATCTATTGTTAGAGTTTCATATCCTTTTTCATTAGCATATATATTTACTTTTTCTACAACTTCAAACTTTTTATCATCATCAGATGGGAATTTTATTTCTTCTGTTGAATAGTATTTATTTATTCCTGATAAAAGGTCTGTTACTGTTTTATTTGTTTTTGATAATAATTCTACTAAACGAAGTCCTGCATATATTCCACTATCAAATCCTGGGAAACGATCTCTAAAATATACATGTCCTGATAATTCTCCTCCAAATGGAAGATCTTCTTCTTTTGTTTTAGATTTTGTATAAGAGTTTCCTGTTCTATAACAAATTCCTTTAGCACCTAATTTATCTATTTCATCTTGCAAGGCTTTACTACATTTTACATCATAAAGGAACTTTTTATTACGTACATCATTAATCATACTACGTATCATTATTATCATATACCAATCTGTTGGTATAAACATTCCTTTTTCAGTTATTACTCCTACTCTATCTCCATCACCATCAAAAGCAAGTCCTAAATCAGCATGATTTTCTATTACTGTTTTCTTTAAAACTTCTAGATTAGCTTCTATTGATGGGTCTGGATGATGATTTGGAAAACTTCCATCACTTTGACTGAATATATCAATAAGCTCTATATTAAATTGTGAAAACATTTCTTTAGCAATTATACTCGTAGTTCCATTCCCACAATCTATAACTACTTTTACTCGTTTAGGTCCAAAGTTTAAGGATTTTTTAAATAATTCTATATAATCATTTTTAATATCATATGTTTTTATACTTCCTTGTTTAGGTGTAAATTTTCCTTTTACAATATATTTATAAAAGTCTTGTATTTCTTGTCCTTTAGCATTTCCACTTTCATCGAATGCTATTTTGAAACCATTTTCATCTTTTGGATTATGACTTGCGGTAATCATTATTCCTGATGGTATACCAAGTTTTATTGCGGCATAGTAATACATTGGTGTTGTTACAAGTCCAAGGGATGTTACTTCTACTCCTGCTTCTATTAATCCTTTAGTTAAAGCATTATGTAAGGCAGGAGAAGATAATCTATTATCATGTCCTACTATACATTTATTTTTTCCTATTTCTGCGATATAGTTTCCAAAACCTAGTCCTATTGTATATGCTACATCTTCTGTTATATTTTTTCCATATACTCCACGTATATCATATCCACGAAAAATATGTTTATCTAAATCTCTTTTATATTCCATATCATATCCTCCATTATCATCATTATAACACTTGTCTTTTTTATAAACAAGAAAAAAGCATACTCATTTATAGTATACTATTTCATTAAAATATAAATAAATATTTTATCTTGGATATTTTGAATAAAAGCATATAAATTTGTAGATTTTGTAAATATTAATATTTTTAATATTTCTAAGGATATAGCAATTGATGATAACATTATACAGTTTTCTACATTAGCTGGGATAAAAGATACATAATCTGGATATTCTATATCTTTAAAAATAAATAAACAAAGTAAAGCTATTATTAAAAGAAGACCTGAAAAATAATCTATTATTTCATCAGTTATATATAAAAAGAATACTATAAAAATTATTATTATTTTAAATAATGAAAATATTATAAGATTTATACTTACTAATAGACTTTTTAATATTTTTATCCATATATTATCTAATCCATTTTTTAAATAATTAATATAATATTGCCACCTTGTTACATATACTTCTTCATAAGTTTCTTTATACTCTTCTTGTTTAGCTGTATATGTTTCAGATTTTTCTTTTGAGAATTGTTTAGAATTATTTATTCCTTGTAATAATTCATCATATTCTTTTCTTTTTATATCATCAAGTAAAGTTGTTTTTGCTTCATTTAGACTTCTTATAACTTTTTGTGCTTCTTCACTATTATTAACATCTGGATGATATTTTTTTACCATATTTCTATAAGAAGATTTTATTTCTTCTTTTGTGGCATTTGAACTTACTCCTAATAAATCATAAAAATTAATCATAGACTTCTCCTACAATAATAGTATAAAAAAACTATTGAATCAAATCAATAGTTTTTAATTTCTTTTTGTTATATCGAAATCTGTTAATGTATAATTGTCAAATGGAATATTAAAATTATTTAAGTTTAAAGATGTATTATTCATATTAGAATTATTATCAACTTTATCTTGTACTTTATTAAACATAGATTGATAATATTCAAATAATTCTTTAAAACGATTATAATGAACTATTTCACGTTGTCTTAACCAAAGAAGAGGTTTTAAAACATCAGGGTCATCTGTTAGGTCAATAATGTTTTCATAGATGGCACGAGCTTTTTGTTCTGCAGCCATATCCTCAGATATATCAGCAAGTGGATCTCCTGTTGTTGAAATGTAGGTTATTGTAAATGGTACTCCATTTGAGTCTGTTGGATATAGAGCTTTTTTATGTTCTGCATAATGTGTATCAAGTCCTGCTTCTTTTATTTCTTGTATAGTTGCTCCTTTCATTAGTTGATAAACCATTGTAGCAATAATCTCCAGGTGACTTAGTTCTTCTGTAGCTATGTCTGTAAGTAATGCTTTACCTTTATTATCAGGCATAGTATATCTTTGATTAAAATATCTAAGAGCGGCTGCAAGTTCACTTTGAGAACCTCCATACTGATCTATTAATAATTTAGCAAGACGAACATTTTTACTTTTTATATCAACAGGAAATTGTAATCTTTTTTGATATCTAAACATTACTTACACCTCCTTTATCAAATGGAAAATTTTCTTCTTCCCATAAGAATGGAGATTTATTTAAAGCATCACTGTTAATAGTAAGTGGTCCATACATACTTTCATATTTATCAAGTAGACTATTTGCTTTTTTTCTATATTCATTAAAAAGTGTTAAAGCATTTTTATCATCAGGATGTAAATCTAGATAAAGGTTTAATTCATGTGCAGCAAAATCCATTTGACTAAATTCTAAAAATAACTTTTGTCTTTCATCTTTAGGAACAAGTTTGTAAGGTTTATAATTTTTATATTGATTATATAAATCTTTAAATAAGTTTCCCTTCTCATATGCAACTTGCGGTGTAAAAAGCATCATACCTCCTACTGTCATTGTACTTAATCTATCATTAGGATCATAAGCAGGTGTATATGAATTTATATTTACATCATTAAAGTTATAATTATATTCTTTCATTATATCCTCCTTCATTTTAACTTATTCCTATAGTGTTTTTGTGTATGGGTATAAAACCAAAAATAAAAAAATAGTTGCAAAAGTCTATATTTATTGGTAAAATATATTTGTATTTTGACATGGCGATATTGGTGAAGTGGTTAACACGCTGGTTTGTGGCACCAGTATGCATCGGTTCGATCCCGATATATCGCCCCATAATAAAAATTACCCTTGTTTATCAAGGGTTTTT
>CANRNO010000020.1 GCA_947632065.1 uncultured Bacilli bacterium
TTCATTATATGAAAATATTATTTCTACTTAATTTTTTATATTCAAAAAACAAAGTTATAAGTTTTTTTATTTTTTTACGAAACATCTTTCAAACTTTCAAATTGTGAATTATAAAGATCTGCATAAAAACCATTTTTCTTTAATAATTCTTCATGATTACCAGTTTCAATTATATTACCTTCATTCATAACTAAAATTAAATCAGCATTTTTAATAGTAGAAAGTCTATGAGCAATTATGAAACTAGTTCTACCTTCTGTAAGTTTATCCATCGCAACTTGTACTAACTCTTCTGTTCTAGTATCAACATTACTAGTAGCCTCATCCAAAATCAAGAATGGTGCATCCTCTATCATACCACGAGCAATAGTTAAAAGTTGTTTTTGTCCTATAGAAACAGTTGAATCATCTTCTATAACAGAATGTATTCCTCCAGGTAATGTTTTTACAAAGTGATCAACACCAACAGTCTTTAATGCCTCCCATACCATTTCATCAGTAACATTCTTTTTATTAAATTTAATGTTCTCAGCAATAGTACCATCAAATAACCAAGTATCTTGTAAAACCATTACAAATAAATCATGAATATTCTCACGTGTTAAACTCTTAGTAGAAACACCATCTATTAAAATGTCTCCATCTACTATATCATAAAACTTCATAAGTAAATTAACCATAGTAGTCTTACCGGCACCCGTTGGTCCAACTATCGCAATCTTCTCACCTGGATGTGCAATTGCATTAAAATCTTTTATAATAGTTCTATTCTTATCATAACCAAATTTAACATGTTTAAATTCAATTTCACCTTTAACTTTAGATTTATCCAAATGCTTAACATTCTCTTCTTTTGGTTGTTCTTTTTCATCTAAGAATTCAAATACCCTCTCACTTGCTGCTGCAGTAGACTGTAACATAGTCATAGCTTGTGCAATTTGTGAAAGTGGATTTGTAAATAATCTAATATAAATCATAAAAGCAACAATAGTACCAAAAGTAGTTAAATCATTCATTGTAAGTAATGCTCCAACAATACATACCGCAACATATCCAAAGTTACCAACAAACATCATCATAGGTTGCATAATACCAGATAAAAATTGACTTTTCTTATTACTAACATAAAGTTTTTTATTTATCTTGTCAAACTCATCAAGAGCTAATTTATCTCCATTATAAGCTTTAACAACAGTATGACCAGAATAATTCTCTTCAATATAACCATTTAACTCTCCAAGTTGCTTTTGACGATGAGAGAAATATTTTTGTGATTTAGAAAGAATTATAAACATTCCAACAAAACCAAATACACTGGTTGCTAAAGCAGTAAGAGCCATTATCCAATTAGTAACAAACATCATTACAATAGATCCTAAAAATAAAGTAATTGAAGTAGCAAGTACCGCCAAAGACTGATTCATATGCATACCAATTGTATCAACATCATTAGTAATTCTAGATAAAACATCTCCTGTTTCATGATTATCAAAATACTTAAGTGGTAATTTATTAATCTTATCACTTATACTACTTCTAAGTTTCTTAGCAAAATTATTAGAAACGGTTGCTAGAATATATGACTGTATATAAGAAAATGCTGTACTCACAAGATAAAGTAAAGCCATCACTAAAGCAATTCTCTTAACTTTATCTATATTCAAAGTAGGTCTAATTACTTTATATACTCTCTTAGGAAGATTATCTACAACCTTAAGCATACTATCAGTATCTTTAAAATCTTTAACAGAAGATAAAGACCTTAAAACCTCTATTTGATCACTTTCATTAATAGTAACTCCGTCTACTTCAAAAGGATCTAATATTTCTTTTAATACACTATCAGGTAATTTAAAAAGTAATTTAGGCCTTTCTTCATCACTAACAGTAGACATTTGCTTCATAACTTCCATAAATTTTTGTTTATCACTAGCTGATATATTAGGATTTACTGGAATACTTGCATACTTAGACTGATCTTGTAATCCTTTAGTAGTCTTAGTAATTACTTCTTTTAAATTATCCTCTTTAGGAGAAAGTCCTAAAGTAATCTCATCTGTTAAATCAGATAAAATATTAGGAGCAACTATCGCACATATAGAACTAGAAAAAGCAAGAATTAAAGCAAATATTACTAAAAAACGCCATTTTTCTAGACTAAGAAACAATCTTTTAATAGAACCTTTAAAATCTTTAGATTTCTCTTGTTTTCTATTCATTCCAATTCTAGGCATCTTCTAATTCCTCCTTTGATAGTTGAGATAAAGCTATTTCTTTATAAACATCACAATCTTTAAGTAATTGTTTATGTGTACCAACTCCTACACATTCTCCTTTATCTAAAACTATAATTTTATCTGCATTCATAATAGTACCTATACGTTGAGCAACTATCATACTAGTAGCATCTTTAGTATAGTTTTTTAACTCACGACGAAGTATAGAATCTGTCTTATAATCAAGTGCTGAAAATGAATCATCAAAAATATAAATCTCAGGATCTCTAGCGATTGCTCTTGCAATTGATAGCCTTTGTTTTTGACCACCACTTACATTAGTACCACCACGTGCAATATGAGAATCATACTTCTTATTCATTTTCAAGACAAAGTCCTCACCTTGAGCAACCCTAATTGCTTCTTTAACTTTCTCATCACTAGGACTCTCTTTACCATTATCACCATAAGCTACATTATCCCTAACACTACCAGTAAACATAATAGCCTTTTGTGATACATAACCTATCTTATTACGTAAAGCAGATTGCTTATACTCTTTAACATTAACTCCATCTACTATAACTTCCCCATCTGTCGCATCATAAAATCTAGGAACTAAATTAATAAGAGTACTCTTACCACTACCAGTAGATCCAATGAATGCTATAGTCTCTCCTTTTTTAGCTTTAAAAGATATATTTTTAAGTAAATATTCATCTGCATCAGGATATTTAAAACTAACATTTTTAAATTCTACTTCACCAACAACATCAGTATCTCCATTAAACTCTCCGTCATGAATTAATATATCACTATCTAAAACCTCATTAATACGTCTTGCAGACACTTGTGCTCTAGGCCACATCATAAATATCATCGCAAGCATCAAAAATGACATAATAACTTGCATTCCATAACTAGTAAAGACAACCATATTACTAAAAAGTTCTATTTTATCTGATATAAAGTAAGCATCCATTATTAAGTATGCTCCTATAAAATAAATACCAAGCGTTAGAAAATGCATAACAAAGTTAATTACAGGATTAAGTATTGCAAAACATCTTTGATTAAACATCTGCATACTAGTAAGATCACTATTAACCTCTTCAAATCTATTCTTTTGAAACTCTTCTGCATTAAATGCTCTAATAACTCTAATACCAGTTAAATTCTCTCTAGCGACCCCATTAATCTTATCAAATAATTTTTGTACTTTCGCAAATCTAGGGAATACTATTATCAAAAGAGTAATAACTGTCGCAAGTAATAAAATAACTCCTGCACCAGTAAGTAAAGTCCATTCTATATTTTTATTAATTATCTTAATAATAGCCCAAACAACCATAATAGGTGCTCTAACCATCATTTGAAGTCCCATCGCAATAAGCATCTCAATTTGAGTAACATCATTAGTAGTTCTAGTAATAAGACTTCTAATAGAGAATAGCTTAATATCCGCAACACCCATATCCTCTACTTTCTTAAATATCTTATATCTAACATTACGAGAAAAGACTGCAGATAAATAAGATGCTAAATACCCAACAATAATCGCAGAAACAAGTGAACCAAAAGCACAAAGCATCATATAAAAACCTTGTTCTAATATATCACTCATCTTACTACCAGAGGTTTGAACTAAAACAGTAACCTCTGACATATAATCAGGCATCTTTAAATCAAGCCATACACCAAAAGAAACAAGTAATATACACAAAACAAAAAGTAAACATTCTTTTTTAGTAAAATTCTTAAATAATTTTATCAATTTTCTCTTCCTCCCTTTCCATATTTTCTCTCATAGTATCTAAAACCTCAAAAAAAATCTCTAACTTTTCAGAAGAAATATTAGAAGTAATAATACTATTAATTTTAGTCATTTTTTCTAATATAATTTTATGACGTTTAATATTATCATCAGTAAATTTAATTACTTTACTACGTCCATCTACTACAGATGAAACTCTTTTAATAATATTCTTTTTCTCCATTGTATCAATTATCCCAGACATAGTAGATTTCCTAATATTAAGTAAACACTCTAACTCCTTTTGAGTTACATCTTTATTAGGATTATCTAATAAATATTGTATTACCTGTAATTGAGAAAAATTATTAATATTATTATTTTTATGATTTTTCATAAATATTTTTCTTTTTACTTCGTTATCAAAGTTTTTAATTTCTTTTAGTGGATATCTCTCCAAGTCTCTCACCCCATTTAGTTAGTCTCCTAACCATTAACAATGATACAACGTATAAAAAATTTTGTCAAGAAAAAAAACTCCATATTTCAAAAGAAATATAAGAGTTTAAAAACTAACACTTCATCCGCAACCGTCTAACTTTCTACTATTATATATGGACTTGTTTCTTGTCCATCTCCTCCTCCAAGGGTGGTGCCAGATTTAAGATACACGACGGGGCGGACCCCACGGGTGCTGCTCGCGCCGCTGTAGTCGTTGACACTGCCGTCCGAGCCGACACGGAACACGCCAGTAGCGCCGACGGAAATCGGAGTAAGAGTCCATTGATATTCAGATTCATGTCCTTTTCGAATCCATCCCTTAGATGAATCACTACTACAACTATTTAAATTACCTGTACATGTAGTACTTATTCCTTTTTCATATGTATATCCATAATCACTTGGATACATTAATCCTACATATCCATCCCATGTTGTTGGTGCACTTCCGTTGTTTCCACCTTTACTTCCTCGTTCTGCATTGAAGAATGTTGTTAGAGAATTATTTCCACTCCAATCATATCCTCCTAAGTACCATCTCATTTTCTCTATCTTTCCTTTTAAAGTTGTTGATAATGAAGTGTAGGTACTTCCTGAGTTTAATTCTGTTTGTAGTGTTGCTGGCCTTGACCAGTTATTAGAATTTGATGTATCCCATGCTTTATTTCCTACTGATTGGTCTTTGATTAATTTTATTCTTTGTTGAGTCTTACTTCCTGTTGAATCAGGATCATTGAATACTCCTATTATTCTCCATACACTATTATCATCATTCATCTTTACATAGTTATATGGATCATCTCCTATATATCTATATCCTGTACTTCCATCTGGTTGATTAAACTTAAACATAGCATTCTTATTAGCAGACTCATCATTATAATCAACATCTTCACATGAGTTAACTGGGAGTCCATCTACTTCTTCTGTTGTGTTTTTACATACAATCTTAGGTAATACATGACCTTCTGAAGGAAAATCTAATGTTTGATTAGAAAGTCCTACTTTACTTCCAAAAGTAACAGTAACATTACTTTCTGAATTATTAGTAATTTGTACAACAAAAGATTTAGAGTCTCCCTCTTCTCCATTCTTAGGTAAGACTATACCATCAGTACCAGGACAATCATCTCCTGATTTAGTATATCCTACTTCTACATTATCACTACTTGCAGTATAATAAAAATTAAACTTAGCCTCTATTCCATTTACATTAGTAAGTTTTACATCAATAGTCTCTTTAGAATTACCCTTTACAGTAATTTGTTTTTCACTATTTAAATCCCCACTAGATATTAATGAATATAAATTACCTGATACAATATTTAAAGCACCTTTTCTTTCCGCAGTAGCAGTAAAAAATGCATATGATGCATTTACTACACAAACAAGAAAAGTAGTAAGTATCATAATTATTAAGAAACCATTTCTTTTATTTAAAAAATTCTTTATTTTATACATAAATAATCACCAAACCTTTACATATTATTAGTTTACTAAAAATTATAATTGCTATACTTTTAAGTTATATTATTTTACCCTCAATATAATTATACAAAATATATAATTAATCATAGTATGGTAAAATATACCATTTACATATAAAATAAGACAAAAGTTTTTAAACTTCTGTCTTATCTCTTCTTATAAATTTAGGTTTTACATCTTTTTTATATAATTTTGTTTTATTTTCTTCTTGTTCTTTATCTATTTGTTTATTAATTATATCAATAAAGAATTCTTTTTTAGCTATATCTCTTAAGTTATCAGTTAATACATAACCACCACTTGCAAATATAATATAATTAGCACCTATTGCATATCCTTTTTCATCAAAATCTACACCATAACCTTTTTCAAAATTTATAGTTTTATAATTTTCTAAATTATCTCCATCATATTTATGAAAAACTTTATATTTTCCATTTGGTTTTACATATGCAAATCCAAAAGATACTGTACTATTTTCTTTAGATAAAATCTTTGTATTACGATCAACTACTCTAGATAAAGCTATATCTCCTTTAGAAAAAGAACTAACTCCTTGGAAACCAAATTCTTCTGGTTTATCAATAACATCTTTATAAGGAACAAATTCTCCTTCTATATTAAGTAATTCATAATTTTTATTCATCCAAGTAACTTTTCCATCACGTGCAACCATTGCAAGTCCATGTTCATTAAAATTAGTTGCAATATCAAATCTACAACCTAATAAAAGATTATCTATCTCTCTTCTAAATGAATATCCTCCAGTATTAGTCTTAACAACTTTATATCCATTTACAAATTCATCTTTTTCACTACAAACATTTATCTCTGTACTTCTTACATGATGATTTTCTTTACTAACAATAGTTCTAAAAGTATCATTTCCTATTCTATATTTATAAATTATAAAGTCATTTACTTCTTTTGTACTAACACAAACTATCTCTCTTATATCTTTTTCTTTCTTTAATTTTGCTCTAAAACCAACCTCTTTTTTTAATTCTTCTCTACAAGCTAAAACTCCGCTCATATTTACCTCCGATATTATGTATTTATCAAGTTACCCTGACAATTATATCGTAACATATTAAAAAATAAAGTCAAGTAAAGAAAAAAAGGACAATTATCCTTTCTTTACTATAGTTTTATTATTATATTTCCTACTCCAAATATTCTTAGCATCTTCTCCTGTATAAATATATCCATCTTCACTTAAAACAGTATTCCCATCTTTAGATATCATAAATCCATCACTATTAAATTCTCCAAGTCCTTCTTCTAGAAAGTATTCTTTATCCCAACTAGAAATTTTATCATCATTTTTATATCTAAATTTTTGTATTTCTCCTTCTGTATTTAAGTAAAGTACCTCATCATCAAAAGTAACTATTTTAGATAAAGGATTTTTATTACCATTAAAGTTATATACTTCTTTAAATCCTAAAATATAAGAATTATCTTCTATATCTACAAAGCATTCATCATCTGATGAAAATATCTTAAAATCTTTATTTATCCATGAAACAGTACCACTGTATGCAACTAGTGCTAAACCATATTCATTAAAGTTAGTAGCTAAATCAAATCTATATGGTAAAATCTCTAAATCATCTTCTTTAATATATCCATATAATCCAGCATCATCTACAAAAAGCCTATATCCATAAACTTCATCACCAATTCTAGAAATCTCTTCTGATTTAACATCACAAATATTATTTTCAATCATAACATTAGCATCATAAGTCCCAGTATCTCTATTAGCATTTATTAAATATTGTCTCATATCATCATCAAAGGTAAGTGCAATAACATTATCAAAATCCATAACTTCTCCTACTTCTTCTTAACCATCTTTTTATCTATCTCATCTACTCTATTTTTAGAATAGATATATCCATCTTCTACTAAAGCAATATCTCTTTTAGGTGGTATCATAATACCTCTATCATCAAAATCTGTAAACTCTAAATCATCAAAAAATTCTTTATCCCAAGAAGATACTTTTCCTTCACTAAGTATATTTCTAAATTTTTGTAATTTTCCTTTAGTATTAATATATGAAACCATCTCATCATATCCAACTACTTTTGATAACGGATTATTAAGTCCTCTAAATTCATGCACTTCTTTAAATGCTTTTACATTACTTTTAGTTGCATCTACAAAAGTATTTGTATCAGGATTAAAAAATTCAAAATTCTTATTAATCCAAGTAACATTACCTCTATCTGCAATCATTGCATAACCATATTCATTAAATGGTGTTGCAATATCAAATCTTTTAGGAATAACTAATCCATCTTCTTCTCTAACATAAGCAAAATCATTATTACCATCTATTAACATATAAAATCCATTAACAGCCTCATCACTCATATATTTAATATCATGTGCTTTTTTATAATAATCTTTACCAGGATTTATTTTCCTTTTAACAATATATAAATCATCATAAGAAAAATCTCCAAAAAATTGATTAACATTTAAAAAGTAATCAGTCTCTAAACTACCTTTATTTATACCAAAATTATCTCCTGCAAATAATAATCTTTTTCCAACCCTTATATTTTTTATATCAAACATAATAAAACCTCCCACAATATAATTATATTTTTACTTTATTTCTTTTTTGTTTAATAGCTCCTCTTTCACATCTATTACCCCAAGAATCAATTAATTCTCCATCACGATAAACACAAATTATCTCACAATGATTAGCACATCCATTACAATCAATTCCTTTAGTTTGGAAGTTAATATCTTGAACAGAGAATGAAAAAGGTTTTTCTTTTTTAGATTTACGTGCAAGTATTGCAACTCCAATTGCACCCATTAAATGTGAATTAGGATCAACTGTAACTGCACACTCACAAGCTTCTTCAAATGCTTTAATAACTCCAACGTTTTTACTAACTCCTCCTTGGAATACTATTGGAGCAGCAATACGTTTTCCTTTACTAACATTATTTAAATAATTAGTAACAACAGCTTTACAAAGTCCTGCAACTATATCTTCTTTTTTATGTCCCATTTGTGCTTTATGAACTAAATCACTCTCAGCAAACACAGTACAACGTGCCGCAATATTTGTTGGATTCTTACTTGTAAGAGCAAGTGGTCCAAACTCTTCAACTTCTATACCAAGTCTTGCTGATTGACTTGAAAGAAATGATCCAGTACCAGCAGCACATAAAGTATTCATAGCATAATCAACTACTATTCCATCATCTACTAAAATAATTTTAGAATCTTGTCCACCAATTTCAAAAATAGTTCTAACATCAGGATAAAAAGTAGTAGTACCAACAGCATGAGCAGTTATTTCATTTTTAACAACAACAGCATCCAAAACAACTCCAATAAGCTTACGAGCAGATCCAGTAGTACCAACACCAACTATATTATACTCATCTTTATCAACTTGTTTATCTAACTTTTTTAAAAGTCTCTTAACTGCTTTAATAGGATTACCCTCAGTCCATAAATACTCACTTGCAATTATTTTATTATGTTTATCTATAACTACACCTTTAGTAGAAATAGAACCAATATCAACACCTAAATATGCTTTTTTCATTTCTTTTTCTCCTTCCTCATCTCAATCATATCGTAAAACGCTTCCAGTCTAGTCTCAATTCCAATCTCACTAGTTTGACTATCAAAACTAAAATATAAAATAGGTATATGATAATCTTGACTAATATTTTCAAGTATTGGCATAGCATCCATTTCAGGAGTACAACCAAAAGACTTAACATGAATAATACCATCATATCCATGTTTAGCAAGCCACTCTGCCTCTTTTATAGTATCCATACCAGTAGCCCCAATATCATATTTCATATATTTCTTAACTTTTTTAACTATATTCTTAGGATTTCTAAAAAATATAGTATTAGAAATATTTAACTTCCTAGTAACAACAATCTCATGTTTTGCAAGCCACTTTTCTATAAAATGATTACTAAAAGGTTCAAGTGTTGTATAATACTCTCCAACAAATCCAACTTTTATAGGATTCTTAGGTTTATTTATCTTAACCTTTTTCATCATCTTTTTATAACGTTTATTAATTTTCTTCAAACTTTTATAACTTCTAACAGTTCTAAGTTCTTTTAACATTGCATCATATAAATTCTCTAAAGTACCCTCTTCTTCTTCAAAACCTACATTCTCTCTAATATAATCTTCTATCTTATCCATTATATCAATCATTCTAACCCCAATCATTAAAGCTCTCGCAAGTCTTTTAACAGTAAGTTTAGGATTATATTTTTTCATTTTCTCATAAATTGCTGTAGGTTTAGTAATCTCACTATCTCCAAAGTTTATAAAAGTAAATTCATACCCTAAATCTCTAAGTATTTGTTCATGAAGTTCTCCATAATAAGAAAGTCTACAAACTCCTCCAGTCTGTATTAAAGTATCTGCCCCATTCTCTAAAGCTTCTATATAACATCCTAAATTATATTTAAAAGGAGCACAAACAAAATCAGGACTATATTTACTACCGATTTCTAATGTCTTTTTAGTAATTGGAGGTGGTGTTAAATACTCACAATCTAAAATAAGACTTAATACAACTTCTATTGGTACACAATAATTACCCATATGAGGAAAACTAATTTTTGATTTTTTCATATTCTTCCTCCTTTTTAAGTTTTATAATATCAACAAAACTCTCTAACCTAGTCTCACGACCAGCTGTACCATCTTGAACATCTAAAATCAAAGTAACAAGAGGCTTCTTTATTTTTCTAATAATCATCTCATTAACTAAAGAATCAGGTCCACAAGGAAAACTACTCATAAGAACTATTCCATCTACTTTATCTTTATAAATATCTATCGCCCCAACTAATTCTTTATTATAAGTCCATTGTAATGTAGGAGATATTTTATGTGCAACTTCACGTGCTTTTTCTCTATCTACTATATCAGCATATATTATACTAACACCTAACTCTTCTAAATAATTAATAACAGGACTTCCTACATATGCATCATATGTATTATAAGGATGAGCCACTAATAATATTTTTATTTTATCAGTATTTAACTTCTTATTTTGTTCTCTAATTAATGCTTTATGCTCTTCTTCCATTGCCCCCTTAGCATAAATATACGCCTCCATCGTCTCTTTCTTACTTTTACCAAGTACTTTTCCCATATGTAAGAAACCTTCTTGTTCAGTATGTCCTTCATATACATCCACATTATAATCAATTATTTTAAAATCTCTATCTCTAAAAGTATTACAAACAACATCATAAAGAGCTTGAAATCTAGTACATACAATTTCTCTATCTTTAAAAGTAGCTATTCTTGGAATAAGTATATAATCACACTTACCAATTAAAGACTCTAAATGTCCTAAATATACTTTATAAGAAAGACAAGCCTCATCTATCGCATAATTAACTCCACGTGATAAAATTTCTTTTGTAGTATCATCACTTTCTACTATTTCACAATCTAACCTTTCAAAAAACGTTCTCCATAAAGTATGATAACGAAAATAAAGTAATGCCTTAGGAATTCCAATTTTAGTTTTCATATTAACCTCACATTCCTTTCTATAGTCCTTTCAGTCCTATGAAAGGCACACATTGTAATCAAAAAAACTT
>CANRNO010000021.1 GCA_947632065.1 uncultured Bacilli bacterium
TTATTTTCTAATTCCTTTGTTAAGGTACTTAACTCTTTTTCTAGTCCATTAATTTTACTTTCATATAAATTGTTCTCAGAATCTTTTTTTTCTAGATTTTTTAAATACTTTTCATCATAGAATTTATCAAGAAGTATATTAATCTTTTTAATTATAAAGTTATGAAAATCAGTTTCTTTTAAATATTTTTTATTATCACAGTTTACCCATTTGTTTCGTCTATCTTTACAACCTAAATATCCATATCCATCTGAATTTTTTTTTCCACATTTACAAAAAACTTGATTACATTTCATACAAAACACTTTGTTAGAAAAAGGATGTATAACACCTTTTTTTGTACTACGAGATTTTAGTTTCATTCTATCTTGTACTTCGTACCAATCAACTGGATCAATTATTTTATCATGTGTGTTTTCTACTCTAATCCAATCTTCTTGGTCGTTATGTATAACTTTATGATTCTTATAACTAACTGTTGTACTTTTAAATTGAACTAAGTTTCCTATATATACTTCATTTGTTAATATTTTCTTTATATATTGTTCGGACCATTTATATTTATTTCTAATATTGAATTGAAAATCTAACATTACATTTTTATTGTCAACTTTTTTTTCTAAATAAAAATAAAACTTATCTTGATTAATATTTTTCTTTAAAATAACTTCAAATTGATATTTAATAGTATGCATACGATCTAGCTTTGGTGTATAGGTTGCTATACAAGTTGTATTATTAGGTATAGTTTCATTTTCATTTAAAACTATCCATTCACTTGGATTAAAGTTATTAATATTAATCTTACTACTTGTAGTATAATATATTTTCATTTTTGTATCAGAGTATTGTCTTAAAATAATTCCACACTTATTATCAAAATGTTTTTTATCAATTGTTAGATAATTATAGGTAACTAAGTTATTTATAATTTGATTTTCATTGTTAGTATAGTAAACGTCAATTTTATAAGTACCAGATTTTTTAATATATTCATAATTTGAAGTGCCTTTTAGAAGAGGGACAGATAATTTTATACCATTTAATTTTTTGTATTCAAAAGGACTCAAAATATTATCATTGTTTAAGTTTTTAGCTATTGTATTCATTCCTATACCTGAAAGATATTCTTCATATATTCTTTTAATAACATTAGAAACAATAGGGTCAATTAATAAATGGTTTTTATTTTCTGGATCCTTTATATATCCGTAAGGTGCAAAAGAACCTGTAAATTGCCCATTCATTCTTTTTGTTTTTAAAGTTTTCCTAACATTCTCCGAAGTGTCTTCCAAATACCATTGATCTGTAAGTCCTAAAATCTGACTAGTCTTTTTAGTTTCTTGTTTAGTATTATCTATTCTATCTACTACTGTAACAAATCTAATATTCCATTCGTGAAATAAGTTATGAACATATTTCTCAACTAATTCCATATCCCTAGCAAATCTACTTTGACTTTTACATAAAACAATATCAGCGTTTCCGTCTTTACAAAATTTAATCATTTGATTAAAATCAGGTCTGGTAGTATCAGATCCAGACCAATCTTCATCATTAAAAACTGCAACTACTTTCCAATTATGCTCTCTAGCATAATCTCTTAACATTATTTCTTGATTTTTAATACTTTCTGATAATTCTTCTTTAGTTAATTTATCCCTATCTTCATCAGATAATCTTAAATATAACACCACCCTTATAATTTTTTTTATTGTTGGTTTAAGTTGACTCATAAAAATTTTTTCTCCTTATTTTTAATTGTAACTTTAAGCCTAAAAAAATTATAACGCGCTTTAATAATTATTACAGCCCCCAAAAATTTTATTTTCTTTCTTTTTGATATAATTATAATATTTTATATTAAAAATTCTTTTTAATTCTTCTTTTGTAACAGGTGATGTAGTTTTAAATTCTTCTGTATAAATAAATGTAATATCATTATATTTTTCTTTTTTATTCATTAATTAATTCCGCCTTTACAAGATAAAAATATGTATCCTTATTAGTATATATTCAATATATTAATAAAAGATACATAGTCATTTATAGATTATTTAAGGAAAGTATGATAAAATAAAGTCAATAAAGAGTGATGTTAAAAAGTTAGATACAATTGGTTGATTTGTTATACAGTCATAATTAGATTCTTAATCCCAAATATAATGTATAAGGACCATAAAAAAAGTATATAAGGTGAGAGGTAAAATATGAAAAAGAAAAAAAAGAATTTTAGTAAAAAGAACAAGGTTTTAATATGTGGAATAGTTCTAGTAGTAATGTTTTTAATAGGAGGAGTCATTTGGTTTTCTTGGTCAACATCATTAAATAGTAATCAAAAAAATTCTAATACTAAATTTTTAAGCAAAAATAACAAATTTAAAGATCTTAATATTACTGGAGCAGCAGTTTTGTCAGAAGATTTAGTTTTTATAGATATAGGAGAAGAAGAAAATCAAGAACATTACTTTTTAGACAAAGATGGAAACAAATACAAATTTAAAGACAATTTCTTTAATTTTTCAGAGGGAATAGCAACAGTAGCAACAAAAGATAATAAATGGGGATTTATTAATAAAAAGGGAGAGTATGTGATTAAGCCTCAATTTGGTTTTGTTAATGAGTTTTCAGAAGGTCTAGCAGCAGTTTTAAAAAATGATAAGTATGGTTTTATTAATAAAAAAGGAAAGATGGTAATCAAACCTCAATTTGATTCGGTAGGTCTTTTTTCAGAAGGCTTAACAGAAGTTTTAAAAAATGATAAGTATGGTTTTATTAATAAAAAGGGAAAAATGGTAATTAAGCCTCAATTTGATTCGGTAGGTTCTTTTTCAGAAGGCCTAGCAGAAGTGGAAAAAGATAAAAAATATGGTTTTATTAATAAAAAAGGAAAGATGGTAATCAAGCCTCAATTTGATTTGACTGTTCAATTTTCGGAAGGTTTGGCACTAGTAAAAAAAGATAATAAATGGGGATTTATTAATAAAATGGGAAAAATGGTAATCAAACCTCAATTTGATTCGGTAGGTTCTTTTTCAGAAGGCCTAGCAGCAGTGGAAAAAGACAAAAAATATGGTTTTATTAATAAAAAAGGAAAGATAGTAATCAAACCTCAATTTGATTCTGGTCTTTACTTTTCACAAGGTCTAGCAGCAGTGAAAAAAGATGATAAATGGGGATTTATTAATAAAGAGGGAGAGTTTGTGATTAAGCCTCAATTTGATTTTGCTAATCCTTTTGAATATGGCTTATCAGTAGTAAAAAAAGACGAAAAATATGCTTTCATTAATAAAAATGGTAAATTTGTTATCGGAAATCTTGACACTAACCAAAAAGAAAAAAACAATAAACAGGAAGTAACAAAAGAAGAAAAAATAGAAGAACAATCTCTTGAATGGTTTCAAGAAAAATATAACAGTATAGTAAGGACAATTTTTGTAGGATGCGATTGGGTTTATGTTCCACCTGTGGAGGTAGAAAAAGATAAATCATATGTTTTTTCAGTGATTTCTACTCATCTAGTAATGACTAAAGGATATTATGGAGGAGAATTTATCCCACAAAAAGAGTTTCAAGATGAAGCATATAAATGGTTTGGTATAAAAGATTATATATATGAAGAAAAATATAATAGTGAACAAGATGGTTATGAGGTTCCATATGGAGGAAGAGTCGGATTAGTTCCATCACCACAAATTACAAATGTTGAATATGATGGAAATAATGTAAAAATGAATGTTAAAGTTGATTATAGTGATACATACGAGATAGCAGAGACAAGAAATTTCTTATTTAATATAGAATATCAAGATGGAGATTACTACATTAAATCAATTGAAGAAATACAATAAAAATTAATTAGTAAAAGGAGTGATGAGTATTTAAAGAAAGATATTTATACAAATCCAGATCCTAACGATTCGATGTGGTAAAAAAATAGAAAGGAAGTAAAATAATGGAAGATTGGATATCAATTATTTGGAATTTATTTTTATTAGGAGTTATTATGTCATTGCCATTTCTCATTTTTATAATTGCAGTGTATGTTATTTTTCTAATTATCCCATTTTTTGTGAAGTTAATAATTAAGTTATTATTGTTAACTATAAATTACTTGATTAATATTATTAGAGTTAAATTAGGAAAAGAAAAAATAGAAACTAAGTTTGCTCAAATAAGTAAGAAAATAAGATTAAGGCCCGAATATATTCCATTTGAGCATAGTTATAGTCATAGAACGTATACAAATAACAAAAATGATGAAATTAGAGGATTAGGTATGACTAATGATGAATTTTATGATGCTGTTATTGTAGGAACAGAAGATGGTTGGTTATAAGTAATAAGGAAGTGGTACTATTGAAAAAGAAAAAGAAAAAAGATTTTGTATCTTCACAAAAGGAAGCAAACAAAATTTTTGAAGAATCTAAGGAAAAACAAAAAAATCCAGAAAAAACAGATAAAACCAAATCAAGAAAAAAATCAAGTATGAAAACTTCTAAGAAGATTATTATTGTATTAGCAATTATTGTCTTATTAGTAATTGGCGGTGGATCTATTTACTATATAAATTTAGTCTTAATAAAAGACCAGATAGTTTTAGAATCTGGAACTTCAACAAAAGGCCTTGAACAAAAATTCATTGAAAAACGAGGAAATCTTGAAATAAAAAAGATTGAGTATACTAATACCAATAAAAATGTAAAAAATAAAAAAGAACTAGCTACTGTCGAAGTTTACTTAGATTCAAAAGGAAATGAAGTAGAGAAAGAAAAAGCATGCACAAAAAAAGGTACTGAAAAAAAATCTAAATATATCCTTAAAAAAGGTTATACAAAAGATACTCGTTTAATCGACGTATATAAATATGACGTTAAAATTATCGCTAAAGATGGCAGAGTTTTCAAAAGTAAACTAGTTTTAAAAGATACTAAAGCCCCAAAACTTATTGCTAAGGAATCTGTAGAAGTTACCGAGGGTGATGAGATAAAAGCTGATATGTTCTTAGAAAGATACGAAGATGCTTCTAACAGAGCACATGGGGATATGTACTTTGTTAAAGAAGTAAAAGAGAAAGCTAATTCTAATAAGGATACAAAGAAGAAAAAAAACATAGAGAAATATGAACTTACAGACGAAGATAAAAAAGTTGGAGAACACGAACTACTAGTTGTTGTAGAAGATCCATCAAGACACGCTAGTGAACCTGTTAAGGTAAAACTAATTGTCAAAGAAAAATCACAAGAACCAACAGAAGAAATAGAGACTAATGGAGACTCATCTGATGGAAGTCACGGACGTTCTGGAGGAAACTCTGGTGGTAATACTGGTGGAAGTGCCTGTGGTAGCCAAGGTTATGCACGTATGACACCAACATCAGGAATGATGATTTCTCAATCAATGCTATATGCTTTCTGGGGTTGTGATGGTTCAGATGCTAGTTTTAGACCTAGTGTACAAGCAGCAAATATTGAACTTGGACTTGGTGCTGGAAGAATAGAACTTGACGCTTGTAACGCTCGTCACGGCTATTGCCAAGATAGTTCAATACCCGAAACAGTTTATGATGTGGCAACTGGTAAATCCGTAGGAATGTATGCTCCGTTTTATATGCATATTGGTGATTGGGTTAAGGTTGGTGAAGGATATATATTACCTGGACGTATCGTTATGACATTCAGAAACTACTAAAAGACTAAAACAGAGAGTAGGTAAAGGAATCTACTCTTTTTATGTATATAATTAAATTATATATTAAAAAATTAAAATATAATGGGTGATAATAATGTTTAAGTATGAAACAAGAATAGCTGATTTAAGAGTTGATAATGATTTAAAACAAAAGGATATAGCTGAGCAATTGGATATTACAAGAAGTTTATATTCTTTATGGGAAATAGGAAAGTGTGATATACCACTATTAAAAATCAATGAACTTGCAAATTTTTACAAAGTAAATTTAGATTATTTATTAGGAATAAGTAATGTTGTTACTAAAACAGAAAGAAATAGTATAAATTTAGATTTATTATGTAAAAGATTAAGAGAATTAAGAATTGAAAATAAATTAACAGAAGAAAATTTAGGTAACAAGATTGGATTAGCACAACAAACTTATGACAACTACGAAAAAGGAACTAGAATTCCTACTACTTTCAAAGTATTATATATAGTAAAATACTATAATATCTCTTTTGATTATATAGTGGGAAGAACTGATAACAGAAACAATTAAGTAAAAAAAGTAAATTTCAAGATTGAAATTTACTTTTTTTATCAATGTAAAGCATAAGAAAAATAAAGATTTAAATTGACGTGGGGGGGGGTACTATTATATAATATAATTATGAAATTATTTTATTTGTCTTGTGAAAAAGCAAGTAAAGTAGAAAGGAGAAAAAGTATGAAAAAGAAATTTGTTTTATCTAGCTTAATGTTTGTTTTTGGTATGTTTATAATGCCAAATGTTTATGCAACTGAAGCAGAAGATGGTGCAGCTTTAAGTAGGTTATTATCAAATGATGAATCAACTATTGAACTAAAATCAGATGGTAATTATAGTGGTGAGTTTACAATTAAAAACAATGTAACAATTGTTGGAAATGGAGCTACTATTAAAGGAACTTTTACAATAACAAATGGAAAAAATATCAACATTAGTAATTTAACTATGACAGGTGGTACAACAAGTCCTGATGCAAAACCTGAATATATTTCTGTTAAAGCACCAAGTGTAAAACTTAACGTATCTAAGGCTAAACTTTATTATAATAATATGGACAATAGTAGTGAATTTATAAAACATGGTACAGGAATCGTTGTATATGCTCCAGATGGTGATGGTTCAACAGTTGAAGTTACAGATTCAACTATTCATACTAAATATGCCATTTGGATTGAGGGTTCTAATAGTAATTTAACTGTTAAAAATAGCAATCTTGCTGGATATGCAGCACTTGATTTAACTTCTTCAGGAAGCAAAACAAGCAACAACAACATTACAATTGATAATAGTACACTTACAGGCTATGCTATTGGCTATAGTAAAGATGGTAATAATTATGGAACTATAGCTATTGCAAATAAAGATAATGTTACAATTGATATAATTAATAATTCTGTAATAACAAATAATTTTGCTAATGGAAATGATGCTAGAAGTGATTTAATATTAATAAGTAATGCTTATACTTTGCCTAAAAATGTAAAAGTAAATGTATCTAATTCTACACTAAAAAATACTGCTTCAAATATTAATTTAGGAGCTGTATATAATGCTAATGGAACAAGTGATAATTCTTTTAAAACAAAAAATACAACTATAATAGGTAATTTAATTGCTGGAGAAAATGGTCAGTTTTATTATGTTGACTTTGTTGTAGATGGAAAAAGTAATGTTGTTTTAGTGGATGAAAATGGCCATATTAATCCAAGTGATATTCCAAATGTTGATAAAGCAGGATATACTTTTGATGGATGGTTTGATGAAAATGGTAAGCGTTTTGATACTACAAAAAATGTTACTAGCAACTTAATAGTAAATGCAAGATTTACAAAAGTAACATCTGCAGAAAAAACTGATGATGCTAAAAACCCAGATACATCAGATATTAATTTATTAATATTAATTAGTCTTATCACTTTAAGTGGATTAGGACTTGGTTATACTATAAAAAAAAGACGTTTTAATTAATAAATAAAACATAAAATATAGTATATAATAAAATAGTTAATACACTAAGTATTAGCTATTTTTATATAAAAAACTAGAAATGTAGTTAAATATAAAAGGTAAGCTCAAAATTACAATATTATTATTTGGAAGACTTAAACAATCACTAGGTGTCTCCAGTTGGTCCAACAGGTCCAGTATCACCAGTTGGTCCAATAGGTCCGGTATCACCAGTAGGTCCAATAGGTCCAGTATCTCCGGTTGGCCCAATAACTCCAACTTCACCCGTTGCTCCAGTCGGACCAGTTGGTCCTGTACTACCAGCAGGAATAGTTAAGTTTAAAGTAAAGTTAGGTGCTACTCCAGTAATAGTTGCACTTGCATCACTTCCAGGAGTTCCTGTTGTTACAGTACCTATAGAAATAGTAGGAGTAGCTCCAGTTGAACCAGTAGGACCAGTTGCACCAGTAGCACCAGTTGGTCCAGTTGGACCAGTTGATCCACTACCACTACCAGCAGGACCAGTCGGACCTGTAGGTCCCATCACAAAACAAAAATTAGGTCTAGGCTTAGGTGGTTTTTGATTAGGATTTACATTATTAAAAAAACCATTATTATCAAAATTCATATATACCTCCTTTCTATATAATATATGTATAAATTATAATTAAAGAAAGTATATTTATCATTAAATATAAAAACAAACTAATATTTATCATTAAATATAAAAACAAACTAATATTTATTATTAATAGTTTTAACTTTAATTTTAGAAGCATCACTTTTTCCAATACCAAGATCAGCATCTCTTAAAACAACTATTACTCCATTATCAGTATTTAATTTCATTTTAACAAGAGTATTCTTAGTAAGTCCCATATCTAATAAATGCCTTTTAATTTTTTTATCATCAAAATCTAATTTAACAATTATAGCATCTTCACCATTTTTTAATTCATCTAAATTCATTTGTTTCTACTTCCTCTTTGTTTATAGTTTAATACTTTTTTGAAAAAAAACAATAAATTATGATATAATTATTAATATAGAGGAGGATATTATGGGAATATATAATACTTTAGATGATTCAGTAAATAAAATTAGTACAATAGGAATAGTAATTATAATAGTAGTTCTTTTACTTGCAATTGCTCTTTATATAGCACAAGCACTATTCCTAAATAAATTTAATAAATATACAAGAGGTAAAGGTACTTGGCAAGCATGGGTTCCAATCGCAAATTTATATTTATTAGGAGATTTAACATTTAATAATATAGTTGGTTGGATACTAGTAATATTATCTTTTGTTAAACCAGAAAGTTTAAATACATTATATAATTTTGTAATAATAGGATTCTATATTTATGCTATAGTTAAATATATTATGTTAAAAAAAGAAGAACAACAAAGTGCTATACCTAAAATGGTAACTGCTACTAATACAGTAAAACCTAAAAAACAAATTAAAACTCCAAATATAGAAAAAGAACAACAAGAAATACCTCAAGAATATCAATCACAACAACCAATGACAGCACCCACAGAAAATACTAAAAGTAACTTTGATTTTACCTCTCAACCTAAACAAAATTATAATAACTCATCTGACTCCTTACAAAGCTTATATAATAGAAAATAAAAAAAGGAGAATAAATATATGACAATACTAGATGGAAAAAAAGTTAAAGAAGAAAAATTAAACGAATTAAAAGAACAAATAAAAAAATTAAATGAAAAATTAGGACTTGTAGTAATACAAATTGGAGAAGATCCAGCAAGCAAAGTATATGTTTCTCAAAAAGAGAAAATGGCAAAGAATCTAAACTTTAAATTTCAACATATTAAATTACCAGAAGATGTAGAAGAAGAAAAAGTATTACAAATAATAGATGATTTAAATAATGATGATAGTATAGATGGAATATTAGTTCAAATGCCTATGCCAAAACATTTAAATGCTAAAAAAATACAAAATCGTATCCATCCTAATAAAGATGTAGATGGACTAACTGATATTAATATGGGAAGACTTGCTCATAATGTAGATACTCTAGTACCTTGTACTCCAATGGGAATAATACATTTATTAGAATATTATAAAATAGATATAAGTGGAAAAAATGTAGTTATAGTAGGAAGAAGTGATTTAGTAGGAAAACCACTTGCATCACTTATGACAAATTATAATGCTACTGTTACACTATGTCACTCTAAAACAAAAAACTTAAATGAATTTACAACTAATGCAGATATTCTAATTGCGGCAGTAGGAGTACCAAAACTAATAAAAAAAGATGATGTAAAAGAAAACTCAGTTATTATTGATGTAGGAATAAATAGAATGAAAGATAATACATTATGTGGAGATGTAGATTTTGAAAATATAAAAGATAAAGTATCATTCATTACTCCAGTTCCAGGAGGAGTAGGACAAATGACAGTATGTGAACTTGGATATAATACATATAAAGCACATTTATTAAGAAAGTAAATTTAACTATTTATTTTCTTTTTTCTTTCATAAATTATTATGGAGGTAAAAAATGAAAAAAAGAAAAATATGTGTTTATGCAATTTCTAAAAATGAAGAAAAGTTTGTATCGCGTTGGGTTGAATCAATGAAAGAAGCAGATGAGATTTATGTATTAGATACAGGTTCAACAGATAATACTGTAAAAAAGTTAAAAGAAAATAATGTTAATGTAACTGTTGAAAAAATAAATCCATGGAGATTTGATGTAGCAAGAAATAAATCTTTAGAATTAGTACCAAAAGATACAGACATATGTGTTTGTACAGATTTAGATGAAGTGTTTGTAAAAGGATGGAGAAAAGAATTAGAAAAACTATGGCAAGATAATACTACAAGACTTGCTTATAATTATAATTGGTATATAGATGAAGATGGAATACCAAGAGTTAATTATTACATAGAAAAAATACATAGTAGAAATAATTATAAATGGACTCATCCTGTACATGAAGTATTAACATTCATAGGAGAAAAAGAAGAAAAAATAACTACAGATAATATTACAGTAAATCATTATCCTGATTATAATAAATCAAGAAGTAGTTATCTTCCATTATTAGAACTATCAGTAAAAGAAGATCCAGAAGATGATAGAAATATGCATTACTTAGGAAGAGAGTATATGTATTATAAAAAATGGAATAAAGCTATAGATACTTTAATAAAACATTTATCTCTTAAAAGAGCAGTATGGAAAGATGAAAGATGTGCATCAATGAGATTTATATCAAGATGTTATAAAGAAATGAAAAGATATAGAGAATCAGAAATGTGGTTAAAACTTGCAATAGAAGAAGCCCCTTATTTAAGAGATCCATATGTAGAAATGGCTCTACTAAAGTATAAGTTAAAAGATTATAAAGAAGTTATAAAATATTGTAATGAAGCCTTAAAAATAAAAACTCATACCAAAAGTTATATAAATGAACAATTTAGTTTTAATGAAACAATATATGATTTATTATCAATAGCGTACTATTATGAAGGAGATTATGATAAAGCTTTAAAAAATTCTATTATAGCAATAGAAAAGAATCCAAAGGATAAAAGACTTCAAAATAATAAAGTTTTAATTGAAGCTAAAATAAAAGAAAGTGATTGGAGAGTGTAAAAAACTTTGTGTAAAGTTACCATCTATGGTAATAAAGATATTAGAGACTAGAGAATCAGTCTCTTTT
>CANRNO010000022.1 GCA_947632065.1 uncultured Bacilli bacterium
GAGGATTTAATCATAATTTAATTATTTGATGAACACAATATCTGGTTTTCAGAGAATTATTTCTCTAAACATTTTCTTGGTAGCGATAGCGAAGGGGGTACACCTGTTCCCATCCCGAACACAGAAGTTAAGCCCTTCAACGCCGACGATAGTGTATGCAAAAATAGGAAGCCGCCAAGATTTTTTTTATTTATAAATATTTTTAAAAATAGAGTTGTATAACTCTTTTTTTTTGTATATAATAGATTTTAGGTAAAGAAAGACAGGTGGAAAAAATGGAATACAAATATACAGCTTATAATTTAGAAGATACAATGGAGTTTGCAGAGAATATAGAATCAGAAAAATTCCCTAATATGGTTATATGTCTAACAGGAGATCTTGGAAGTGGAAAAACAATGTTTACAAAAGCATTCGCTAAATCCCTTCAAGTAGAAGAAGAAGTAACTTCTCCAACATTTAATATAATTAAAGAATATGAATCAGGAGAATTACCTTTATTTCATATGGATGTATATCGCTTAGATGGTAAAGTAGGAGATTTAGGAATAGAAGAATACTTTACTAAAAAAGGAATTACCATAATTGAATGGGCAGATATGATAGAGGATTATTTACCTAAAAATAGATTAGATATAAAAATAAAAATAGTGGGAGAAGAAAAAAGAGTATTTATTATAACTCCACATGGTAAAAAATATGAAGAATTATGTGAGGCTGCAATATGAGAATACTTTATATAGATACTTCTTCTAGTTATCTATATTCTGGTATTGTAGAAGATAACAAACTATTATGCGAAGTTCAAAAAGAATTTGGACATGAATTATCTAAAATGGCTTTACCAGAAATTGCAGCTATGTTTGAATATGCAAAATTAAATCCTAAAGACATTGATAAAATAATAGTAGTAAATGGACCAGGTAGCTTTACAGGAGTAAGAATAGGAGTTACAATCGCTAAAGTATATGCATGGAGTAGAGATTTGCCTATCACAACAATAACATCCCTAGAAGCAATGGCAACCTCCCAAGATGAGAAAACAAACCTAGTACCAGTAATAGATGCTAGAAGAGAATATGTATTTGGTGCAATTTATTCAAGTGAAGAAAAAGAAATACTAAAACCACAACATATAAAAATAGAAGATTTAAAAAAAGAGTTAGAAAAACTAAATAATTATAAAATAATTACTAATGATGAAGTAAATATAGATGGAGAAAAAATACCATATAAACCTAATATTCTAAAAATAGTAACTAAATTCCAAAATAAAGAGGCAATAAACCCACATAATATTAATCCTGATTATTTAAAATTAACAGAAGCAGAAGAGAAGATGGGATAATGTTTAAGTGGATTACTAAAGAAAATATAAATAAAATAAAATTTGATGATTTTCTAACATTAGAAGAAGTAAAACACAATTTAGAAAACAACCCCTTTGGTAAATATCTAATACTAAAAGAAGATACTATTTTAGGATATATTTACTATAGTGATATCTATGACAGAGTAGAAATTAATAACTTTCTAGTAAAAGATATCCACAGAAACTGTGGATTAGGTAATAAAATTTTAAAGTTATTCACAGAAAATGTGGAAAAAAGTATTACACTAGAAGTTAGAGTTGATAATGATAACGCAATTCACTTATATAAAAAATATGGATTTAAAGAAGTATCAATTAGAAAAAACTATTATAAAGGAATAGATGGAATATTAATGGAGAAAGAGGCTAAGAACTAGAAAAAAAGCCTCTTTTATGTTAAAATATATAAGAAATGGAAGTGGTATAAATGAAAGATATTTATATACTAGGTATAGAAAGTAGTTGTGATGAAACAAGTATTTCTATAGTTAAAAATGGATGTTGTGAAATATCAACAGTGACATCTTCACAAATAGATATACATAAAACTTATGGAGGCGTAGTACCCGAAATTGCGAGTCGTCATCATATAAAAAATGTAACTATAGTACTAGAAGAGTGCTTAAAGAAAGCAAATATGACAATGGATGATATAACCGCGATTGCCGTAACCTATGGACCAGGATTAATTGGCTCTCTTTTAATCGGACTTACTGCCGCAAAAACATTATCTTTTATTTATAATAAACCACTAGTACCCGTACATCACATCGCAGGACACATCTACGCTAATAATTTAGTTAAACCACTAAACTTTCCTTTACTTGCCCTTGTAGTAAGTGGAGGACATACAGAACTTATAAAGATGGAAAAACATTATGATTTTAAAAAACTAGGTGGAACATTAGATGATGCGATAGGAGAATGCTATGACAAAGTAGCACGCGTTATAGGATTAGAATATCCGGGAGGTCCTAAACTAGATAAAATATCAAAAGAAGGAAAAGATACATATAAACTACCTATACCTCTAAACGATGATTCTTATAACTTTTCATTTAGTGGATTAAAAAGTGCAGTTATAAATCTAGCTCATAACGAAGAACAAAGAGGAAATGAAATAAGAAAAGAAGATCTTGCTTGTTCATTCCAAAAAGCAGCCATTGGAAGTATCATAAAAAAAACACGCCTTGCAATACATAATGAAAATATAAAATCCTTAATAGTAGCTGGAGGAGTAGCCGCTAATAACTATTTAAGAGAACAAATAGAAAAACTAGGACAAGAAGAAAATATAGAAATCTCTTTCCCACCAATTAAATATTGTACAGATAATGCTGCTATGATTGCCGCTGCAGGATATTTCTCATATAAAGAAGGAAGAATAGAAGATTTATATTTAAACGCTAAAAGCAATGATAAATTATGTTAGAAAGATTTTTATCTTTCTTTTATTTTGTCGAAATATTGCAAAAAATAAAATTCATGTTATAATTATACTAGATACTAGGGGAGAAGACATATCTTGAAGAGCATATAAATAAAAGGAGTGTGATAATATGCTAAGATCAAAAGTTGGATACAGTATGGATGCTAATAATTTAACAAGCGGAACAGTAACAGCAAAACTTGCAACTAAAGGAATGAGAAATGCAAAATTAGGATTACTTTATACATCAAGTGCTTCTAATGTAAAAGAAGTAGTTAAAGGAGTAAGAGAAGTAACAGATATACCAGTTATCGGATGTACAAGTAGTGGTGCAATTATAGTACCAGAAGGAATAGTTGCATCCCCTCATGGATTCTCTGGAATGATGGCCTTAGATGATAAAAATCTATCAGTAGGAGTTGCATGTCATGAAGCAGGAAGAGATGCTAGAAAAATAGGAAGAAAAGTAGCAATTGAAGCAGTAAAAGCAGCAGGAACTACTAAAGCACCAGATTACTTCTATATGGTTGCAAGTCCAAAAGAAGAAGAAGATTACCTAATGGGAATCCAAGATGTTATTGGACGTGTTCCAATGTTTGGAGGAAGTGCTGCAGATGATACTGTAGAAGGAAAATGGAAAATAATTTGTAATGACAAAGTATTCTCTGATGGAGTTGCAGTAGCATTCTTCTATACAGAAAACGATATTGAAACAGTATATACAGGAGCATATCGTGAATCAAGAAAATGTGGAATTATTACTAAAGTAGATAATAAAAGAACATTAGTTAGAATAGATGGAGAATTATCACTTAAAAAATATGGTGAATGGATTAAAAAAGAACCAAAAAATTTACGTGGTACAAACTTACTTATCGCATCTATTAGAAGACCACTTGGAGTAAAAGATCCTCTTGGAAACCTAACTGCAGTTCGTCATCCTATGATTGGTAACTCAGATAATACAATGAACTTAGGAAATAACCTAACAGAAGGAACATGCGTAACAATGCTAGAAGCAACAACAGATGAATTAATAGATTCAACTGGACAAACACTAAAAGAATTAAAGAAAAATATGTTAACTGAACCAGCTGCATATGTCTTAGTACATTGTGGAGGAAGAAAACTTGCAATTGGAAAAAGATTAACAGAAGTACATAAACAATTATTAAGAGCAGCAGGAGGAGTACCATTTATTACAATATTTACATTTGGTGAGTATGGATATCATGAAAATAGTGCCAATACTTGTGGTGGTCTAATGTTATCATTCACTGGATTTGGAAAAGAATAAAAGGGAGAAATAGAATGAAAAACTTAATAAATGGAGAAAAAAAAGATTCAGTAACTGGACAAATAATAGAAATTACTAATCCAGCAACTAACGAATTTATAGATACAGTCCCAGCATCTAATGAACAAGATGTAGATGAAGTAGTTACATATGCTAAACAAGCTCAAGTTACTTGGGCAAAAACACCACTTCATGAAAGAGGAGAAATACTAAAAAAATTTGTTAGTTTAGTAGAAGAAAATCAAGAAAATCTTGCTCGTACTTTATGTATGGAAACAGGTAAACCAATAAAAGAAGCACGTGCAGAAATATCAAATACAAGAAACTTTGTAAATGGATATGTAGAAAGAGCAAAACATTTATATGGTATGGTTATTCCTCAAGGAAATGAACCAGGTCAAGAAAAAACTGTTCAATATACAGTAAGACAACCTCTAGGTGTAGTAGCATGCATCATACCATTTAATTTCCCATGTGACCTATTTGGACAAAAAGTTCCATCAGCACTTATCATGGGAAACTCTGTAATTGTAAAACCATCAACTTACAATCCGCTAACTTTACATAAATATTGTGAACTTATGCAAATGGCAGGAGTTCCAGCAGGCGTAATAAACTGTATATCAGGAGAAGGACCAATAGTTGGACAAGCCCTTGCTAAACATAAAGATGTTCACTTAGTAAGTGTTACAGGATCTACCGCAGTAGGTATGGAAACTATGGAAAGTGCATCTCACAATCTAACTCATGTTATGCTAGAACTTGGAGGAAACGATGCCTTTATCTTAGATAAAGATGGAAACCTTGACCTAGCAGTAGAAGAATTAGTTTGGGGAAGACTTTACAATACAGGACAAGTATGTTGTGCATCTAAAAGATTCCTAATTCATAACTCATTAAAAGATGAATTCATAAGAAGAGTAATTAATAGAATAAATAGTATGAAATTAGGAAATCCAATGAATGAAGATACTGAGATTGGATGTCTAATAAATGAAAAAGCTGCTAAAAGAGTAGAAGAACAAGTAAACCTTACAGTTCAAGAAGGTGCTGTAATAGTCTACGGAGGAAGAAGAAGTGGAGCTTACTTTGAACCAACAGTAATAAATAATGTTACTAAAACAATGTCAGTAATGAAAGATATGGAAATATTCGGACCAGTAATTCCAGTATTAGGATTTGATACTATAGAAGAAGCAATAGAAATTGCTAACCAATCTAATTATGGATTATGTGGTTGTATCATTACTGAAAATATGAAAACTGCTTTCAAAGTAGCAAGTGAACTTGAAGTAGGAGGAGCGGTTATCAATGGAGCAAGCTTCTATCGTTCTGCAGAAATGCCATTCGGTGGATGGAAACATTCAGGAATAGGTAATGAAGGAATAACTACAACATTACAAGAAATGTCTAAAATAAAGACAATAGTAATGAAAAATATATTAGACTAAATTAAAACTTCACAAATTAGTGAAGTTTTTTATATGTCTTATAATATTCTAAAATTTTATAATCACGTCTAACAATAAATTTAGTATGATAAACATTCTCATATTTAGAAGATACTAAATTATCCTCAGAATTTTTAATACACTCCAAAGCCTCATCAATATCCATCCATAATAGTCTAGAACCTTCTTCAATCTCTTTCTTAGTTAAATGTAACTTTTTAGTATCATGAGTAACATGAGATAAAAATACATAAGAAGTTTGTTTAAAATTATCTTGAGATTTCTCTTCAATAGCAATACCTAAAAGGCTATCTATCTCAACCTCACATCCAGCTTCTTCTAAAACTTCCCTTTTAAATGCAACCTCAGGATCCTCATTATTTTCAATACCACCACCAATTAATTTAAACTCATTCTTATTACTCTTATTTAAAACAGCAATCTTTCCTTCATCATTTAAAACAATTCCTCTCGCACCCATTCTACATCTTGGATTATCAAAAGGTTTAATATCAAGATTAAAATCTTCATCAGTTAATTTAACAATAGTCTTCATCTAATCACCTCACAAAATATATTGTTAATTTTTTAATTGTTATATGTTATAAATACATATAAACTACATATACTAAATTTGACAATATTATAATTATTTGTTACAATTTCGTCATAGAAGCAAATGCTTCAAAGTACGTTCAACGTACATATACTGTGTTCTTAACGAACGTATCGGCAATGCCGAATGACTGAGGTTTTTACAACCGTATGACTATTACTTTATAGTAATAGTCAATTTTTTTATTTTGTAAGAAACCTTATAATTTCTTTATCTATTTTCTCTATTTGATTTTTATCTCTTTGTTTAGTTTCTATCATATTTATCACTCCATTTTATTATTAGAAAATAAAAAATTTTCTTTATGTAAATATATTTTATCATATTTTTATAAAAAAAAGAATAATATTTATATTCATAAAATATAAATATTATTACAATTTTAACCCATAACTTCTCCACCATTATTGTGTAATACTTGACCTGTCACATAACTAGAATCATCACTCGCTAAAAAGACATAAGTTGGTGCGATCTCATATGGCATTGCACCACGAGCCATAGCGGCATCTGCACCTAAAGAAGGAATTTTTTCTTTTACCCAACATGCAGGTTGAAGAGGAGTCCAATAAAAACCAGGAGCAATCGCATTAACTCTAATATTTTTAAGTGCTAAGTTTCTCGCAAGAGATCTAGTGAATCCAACAATCGCACCTTTAGTTGTAACATAATCTATAAGTTGAGGTTCTCCTTTAAATGTAGTAACAGAACTCAAATTAATAATAGAAGCACCTGACTTCAAATAAGGAAGAGTTTCTCTAGTTAAATAAAACATACCATAAATATTAACTTTCATAGTTCTATCAAATTGTTCATCACATATATCTTCCAATCTATCTTGTTGATATTGAACACCAGCATTATTAACTAAAACATCAATTTTACCAAATCTCTCAAGAGTTCTTCTAACTATTTCCTTACAAAAATTCTTATTACTTATATCTCCCGACATAATGATAACTTCTCCACCAAGATTTTCTATATACCTTTTAGTAAATTCTGCATCTTCATGTTCATCATAATAAACAATTACAAGTTTAGCACCCTCTTTCGCAAAAGCAACTGCCGCAGCTCTACCAAGACCAGAATCTCCTCCAGTAATAATCGCAACCTTATCTTTTAACTTACCACTACCCTTATAATTAGGATTATCAAATATAGGTTTTGGATTCATTAAATATTCAAAACCTGGTTGTCTAGGTTGCGATTGTTCAGGTGCTAAAATACTATATTTAGTACTTTCAACCCCAACTTTATTATCATAATAATTATAATAATGATTTCCAAACTCATAATCAAAGTTCATTATATTCACCTCTTTATAATGTATGCCCACAAAATAAAAAGGTGAGAAGATTACTTACTATAATCTATCGCACCGAAACGTCTATCTCTTTTAGTATATTCAACTAATGCCTTATCAAATTCATCATTATTAAAATCAGGGAAATAAGTTTTAGGAAAATAAAACTCAGCATAACTAACTTGATAAAGCATAAAATTACTAAGTCTAAGTTCCCCACTAGTACGAATCATAAAGTCAACTGGATCTAAATCTTGAAACATATAATGATAAATCATATCCTCATTAATATCATCTTCACTAATTTTTCCATCATTAATATCTTTATGAATCCTTTTAAATGCCTCAACTATTTCTAAATGAGATCCATAATTAAAACAAATATTTAAAATACCACCAGTACAATCTTTAGTCATTTCTTCACATTCATCAATAATCTTTAAAAGAGTATCACTAACAGGTCTATATCTACCTCCAGAAAAAACAACTTTAATATTTTCTTTTTTTAATTCAACTGCATACTCCTTAAATTTACTTTTAAATAAATTCATAAGAAAACTAACTTCTTCTTTACTACGTTTAAAGTTTTCAGTAGAAAAAGCATACACACTCAAAGTCTTAACACCGGTTTTAAAAACATGTTTACTAAGTTCAACCAAATTATCAAAACCAGCCTTATGACCAGCACTACGACTCATACCCCTTTCTTTTGCCCATCTACCATTACCATCTAAAATAATCGCAACATGATTTGGAATCTTTAATTTACTATAATCCATAAATACTCACCTCATATAAATTATAACACTATAAATTGGAAAAACATAAAAAACATGATATAATTTTATTATAGGAGGGTAAGACA
This sequence comes from uncultured Bacilli bacterium, assembly GCA_947632065.1. Lineage (GTDB taxonomy): Bacteria > Bacillota_I > Bacilli_A > RF39 > UBA660 > CANRDQ01. Next base: position 8,334 of record CANRNO010000022.1, read on the forward strand.
TGAACAATATAGAATTTATAAAACAATGGTTTTTTAATCATAATGTTTATTTAAAAAATGATCCAGATAATGAAGAAATTTTAAAAATTCTAATTATGAATGCAGTAGCATTCGAAACAATAGAATTTAAAAATATAAATGATATTATTATGGTTAATAATGATTATATTGCTTTTAAATCTGGAGAAGTTATAAATAATGAACAAGTAGAAAATATTTTAAAAATTATAAATATAGAATATGCATATTTAGAAATAGAAGAATTATTAAATACTGGTGCTTATTCATTAATTAAAGATGATAATTTAACTAAAGCATTAGATTATAATGATATAATTAATTATTTTGAAGGTATTTATAATATGTTAAAACAACAATATATAGATTATAATTTTAATAAACTAGCGTATAAAATAAATAAAAAAGTATTCTTTAGTACAGAGAAATTAAATGATGAGGAAATAAAATATTTATTAACTATTAAAGATGATAAACAAAGATTGTTTGAAGTGTTTCATAAAGAAAATGGAGAATTAGAGGTATATTAATATGAGACCTATAACAAGAAAAGAATTTGATAAAATTCAATTTGATAATTCAAGTGTTGAATCTCAAAGAATAGGAAGACAAGTATTAGATATAATTGTTCAAAATCATATCTATACAGGATTTTATAATAATAACATAACAGAAACACTAAATAAACTTTTATTTGATATACCAAATGAAATACGACAATCAACAGATATTTTCCAAAAAATATTATGGCCTAAAAAAGAAATGATAGAAGACCCTACTACAGGAAAACTAGATACAAATAAACATCCACTTATTATGATATGTAGTGAAAATAATATGAATGATAAAAATCCTAATGCTACAGAATATTACGGATTTAGATTAACTTCTCATCCACCAAAAATAACAGGAACAGAATTAGACATTCTATTTTATTCACAAATAACATCAAAAGAAGTAGATTATACTAATAAAATAAAGACTAAAGAAGCATCTTATATACATTGTGATAATATTAGTAAAATTATCCTAGAAAATCCATGTATTAATAATGTATGTGATATAGATGGAGAACTAAAAAAAGATTCTTCTATAAAAATATTAATACAAAAGAAAGACAATGTAATAGAACAAGAAATATCAGTTCCAATTAAAGATTATTTTTATAAACGTTTACTAACAGATGACATTACAAAACATGTTTTCTTACAAGAGCACCATATGGCACTTAAAGATGATAAGGTAGAAATAATATTATTAGAATTAGAGTTATTTAAAGAAGATATAATTAATTCTGCATTATATTCTAGACTTGAAGAAATAGCAATGAAATATCCAAAACAAGTAAAGAAAATTCAAGATGATATAAGAAAACAAGAAAATAAAATGAAAAACAACCCAGAAGAAAGAGAAATAAGAATAATATCAACATCACTATAAAATATGAAAAGGTGATAAAATGAATAAGAAAGTAAAAACAATATTAACATCTATTATAATAATTATTATAGGTCTAGTAGTAACTAGTTATGGAATAATATCAAAAATAAACTATGAAAATAATAAAAAAGGATATAAAGAAGTGACTGCTAGAGTAATAGATACTATTGCTACATCAGAATCAAAAAAAGATAAAGCAACTGGTATGATTAGTAATTATTATGTATATGCTCCTATTATTGAATATAAAGTTAATAAGAAGATTTATAGATATGAATCAAGAGAATATAATGTTAAAGAACCTAAAGTTGGAAGTAAAATAAAAATAATATATCAAAAAAAGAATCCAAAAAATATAAAATTTATAAAAAAAGATTATAGTATAAAAATAATAATAATTGGAATTGTTACTACATTAATAGGAATAACTTTAATGATTATAAAATTAAAAAAATAAAACAAAAAGAGAGTTATCTCTCTTTTTTTGATACAAAATTCTATGCAGCATCTCCGGTTGGACCAGTAGGTCCAGTATCTCCGGTAGGTCCAACAGGTCCAGTGTCTCCAGTTGGTCCAATAGGTCCAGTATCACCAGTAGGCCCAATAGGTCCAGTATCTCCGGTAGGTCCAATAGGTCCAGTATCTCCAGTTGGTCCAATAGGTCCAGTATCTCCGGTAGGCCCAATAGGTCCAGTATCTCCGGTAGGTCCAATAGGTCCAGTGTCACCAGTTGGTCCAATAGGTCCAGTGTCACCAGTTGGTCCAATAGGTCCAGTATCTCCGGTAGGTCCAATAGGACCGGTATCACCAGTAGGCCCAACAGGTCCAGTATCACCAGTAGGTCCAATAGGCCCAGTGTCTCCAGTAGGTCCAACAGGACCAGTTTGTCGATTTTTTAAGTCTTCTATTATTATTAAATAGTAAAGTTCCATATTATCTTTATTTCTCTTGTATTATGTTCTTCATCATAATTACCTATATAAATTTTATCAATAAAATCATTTACAATTTCAATATCTAATTTATCTATATGTCTATATTTCTTTATAATCTCAGTCTTATCTTGTATGGATTCTTTTTTCTTTAAAGTAATATTGATTTCTTGTTTTATATTAGATATTCTACTTTCAATTTTTGAAACTTCATCATTGTACTTTAATTTTAAAGTAATAAACTCTTTTTCGGTAAGTATTCCTTTAATACGGTCATCATACAAATTAGAGAAATAGGAACTTTTATTTTCTAATTCCTTTGTTAAGGTACTTAACTCTTTTTCTAGTCCATTAATTTTACTTTCATATAAATTGTTCTC
>CANRNO010000023.1 GCA_947632065.1 uncultured Bacilli bacterium
TCTAATTTGGGGTAAGGGGAAATCCGCCCTTTTTTAGTATTTCTTAATAATTTTAGTTCTTTATTTTTTTCAGATTAACATCCCTTTCAATATAAAACTTGTTCGATTATATCATAAAACAATTATATTGTAAAGAAAAAGACCATAAGGTCTATCTACTTTTACCAACAGAAGCTACATCTTCTACTTTAGATCCAAAAATATTTTTTTGTTTAATCACAGCCATCTTCATATGTGCCTCTTTTTGTATATGAACAAGTTGTTTAGCCATTTCATCAAGTTCTTTCTTTTTTAAATAAGCTTTATATTTATTTTTAATCTCTAATCGGAATTTTTCTACTTGATCTAAAATAAGACGTACACTCTCTCCTGTATCATCATCTGAGATAAGAAGCATTACAAGACTTTTTAAAAGTTTTTCAAATCTATTATCTACTTTCTTCTTTACTAAATTATGAATAAGGTTTTTATCAGTAACTTTAATATGAGTAACTGAAGAATCTCCTATTAAAAACTTTTTATTTCTTGAAACAAGCATATAACCATCTGCGATATTTATCTTACCATCAAGTTTTCTTTGTTTTTTATTTTCTGGTCTTATCACAATATAAGTTTTACTTGTCATAAAAATCACCTACTTTTCTAATAAATCGGGTCTATTTTCTTTGGTTCTTTTTATTCTCTCTTCATTTCTATACTCATCTATTTTCTTATGATCACCACTAAGTAAAACATCTGGAACAGAATATCCCATAAATTCTCTAGGTTTAGTATAAACAGGATAATCTAAAAGGTTATCATTAAATGATTCATTATCAAGACTCTCATCACTAATCACACCATCAACAAGTCTAGATACCGTATCCACAACAACCATACTAGGAATTTCTCCTCCAGTTAAAACATAATCTCCTATACTAATCTCTAAATCAATAAAATTCCTAATTCTATCATCAAATCCTTCATAATGACCACAAATCAAAATAAGATGTTTTTTACTACTTAAATCAACTGCAACTTTTTGATTAAATACTTTACCACTTGGTGTTAATAAAACAACGAAACTATCACTATCTCTTATATCTTCTAAAGCATTATAAATTGGCTCAATACTAAGAACCATACCTGCTCCTCCACCATATGGAGTATCATCAACTTTATTATGAGGATCATTTGTATAATCTCTAAAATTAATAATATTAATATCTATTAATTTACTATCAATTGCTCTTTTAATAATAGAAGATGCAAAAACAGAAGAATACATCTCTGGAAATAAAGTAAGTATATCTATTTTCATTTTACATCCCCTCTATAATTTCAATTTCTATAATCTTTTTATCTTTATCAATTTTCTTAACATATGGTGAATATCTAGGTATTAATATTTCTCTATCATCAATTAAAACCCTCAAAATTTTATTTACTTGACTTGCATAAAAAATTTCTTTTATTTTTCCACTTTTTCCCTCATTTGTCAATACTTTAAAAGAAATTAAATCCTCATCAAGTATTTCATCATCATCTAAAATAATATCATCTTTTTCTTTATAAACTTTCTTATTTCTTAAAAATAAAACATCGTCTATATTATCATACCCTAACAATTTAACCATATGATAATTCTTATGGACTCTATAACTTACTATCTCATAATTTTTATCATCAATAATAAGATTACTACCAACAAGAAATGCTTTATCAGGAAAGTCAAAATCACTTAGAATTCTAATTTCTCCTTTAATACCATGAAAAGATACTATCTTTCCAACATAAACTTTACTCATCCATATCACCTAACTCATAAAGTAAAATACTAGTCGCAACTGATACATTTAAACTTTCTACTTTATCGTTCATTCTAATATATAAGTTACCATCACACATATCACTTATTTCATCTCTAACTCCATTACCTTCATTACCAACTACTAAAGCATAACTTTTCTTATCTTTAACAGGTATCCTTCTCACATCTTCTCCATGAGTAACCTTAGTACCATAAACCGCAATATTTAAAGATTTTATTTTCTTTATAACTTCTTCTAAATCATCAAAGATAACATTTATATGAAACATCATACCTTGAGTTGCACGTAATACTTTAGGATTATAAAGATCTACTGTATTACGTCCAAAAATTACAGTATCAACATTAAAAGCCACTGCACTCCTAATAATTGTACCGATATTTCCAGGATCTTGAAGGCCATCTAAAAGTAATATTCTACTACCAACCTCATCATTATATTCTACTTTAGAACAAAGTCCCATTACTTTAGGAGGACTTTCTACATCACTTATTTTCTTTATAATATCATAAGTAACATAAACAGAATGTGCCTCTATTGGTACAGCCTCATTCTCCTCAATTATCATCTCTTTTAAAATACCACGTTTATAAGCCTCTACTACTAAGTGATATCCCTCTACTATAAATTCACCATACATATCACGATATTTTTTCTGTTTTAATTTAACATACTTTTTAACACGATCATTTTCTAAACTTGTAATTACCATAAAACTCTCCTTAAAATAATTTCATTTCTTTTCTAACTTTTTTGTAATCAGGATAATTCTCTTCTACTAAACTCCAAAACTTAGAAGAATGATTAGCCTCCACTAAATGTGAAAGTTCATGTATTATAACATAATCTAAATACTTTATATCTCTTTTTATAAGTTCTAAATTCAAAGTTATAACATGACTTTTAGTATTACAAACACCCCAACGAGTAGTCATCTTACGAATTCTTAAACTAACATTAGGTATATCTTTTGAATAATTAGAAAAGCAATAATCAAGTCTTTCTTTAAATATAGTCCTTGCTTGCTTCTTATACCATTTATAAATATCAAAACCTTTTTTCATAAATACTCTATCTTCCCCTAAAGAAAAATCTGTATAAGTAACATAAACTATATCATATCTTTTTCCAAGAAAGAAAAATCCATCACTATTTTTTCTCTTAATCTTTTCTGTGTTAATCATCCTAATAATTGATTTCTCTTCACTTTTTAATAATTTCTTTATTTGTCTATCAGTAGTAAATATATTAGTAGTTATATATATTTTACCATCACTTTTAACTCTAATATAAGTATGTTTAGTACTTTTCTTTTTTAAAACTATAACATCAATTAATTCATCTTCGTAACTAAACTTCATGACTACCACCAAACTTATTATACTAAAATTTAAAATCTTCTTCAATTATAAACCCTCTTTTTCTTAACAAAATAAACATTTTATGATAAAATTATGAAATAAGAAATGAGGGATAATATGTCATCAGTTGGTATTATTGCTGAATACAATCCATTTCATAATGGACACCTATATCATTTAAAAAAAATAAAAGAAATGTTTCCAGATGATGTAACAATATTAGTTTTAACAGGAAACTTCACAGAACGTGGAAGACCATCTATTATTGATAAATTTACTAAGACTAAAATCGCAAAAGAAGCAGGAATTGATTTAATAGTAGAACTTCCCTTTATATTCGCAACTCAAAGTGCAGACTTTTTCGCACATGGATCTATTCAAATATTAGAAAAATTAAAAGTAGAAAAATTTGTATTTGGAAGTGAAACTAATGATATAGATAAGTTTATAACACTTGCCAAAGTACAACTTGAAAATGAAGACTTTGATAAACTTGTAAAAATATATTCTAAATTAGGAGAAAATTATCCAACTGCTTTATCTAAAGCACTACTTGATTTAACAGGAAAAAATATGACTTTACCAAATGATCTTTTAGGAATCAGCTACGTTAAAGAAGTAATAAAAAACAACTATAAAATAAAACCATTATGTATAAAAAGAACAAATGATTATCATAATGAAAAATTAGACAACAAAATAGTAAGTGCTTCTGCGATAAGAAAAGCTTTACTTGAAAATAATGATATTAAAGAACAAGTACCAGATATAACTCTAAAATATCTAAAAAAAGAAAATCTACATTTTCAAGATGATTATTTTAAATTCTTAAAATATAAAATATTAACCGAAGAAGATTTAAATATCTTTAAAACAGTAGATGAAGGCTTAGGAGATAAAATAAAAAAAGAAATATTAAATTCTAATAATTATGATGAATTAATAAAAAAAGTAAAATCTAAAAGATATACTTATAATAAAATAAATAGATGTCTAAATCATATACTTTGTGATATAAAAAAAAAAGATGTAAAAGACATGAAAGATATAGAATATATACGTATTTTAGGTTTTAATGATAAAGGAAAACAATATATAAATAAAATAAAAAAAGATATAGATATACCAGTTATAGGAAACTTCTCTAAATGTAAAAGTCCTATGTTACAACTTGAACTTAAAGTATCTAGTATTTATGCATCTACGCTAGATGAAAATATAAAAAATGACTTTATAAAAGAAGAATATAAACATCACCCATAAAGGAGGAATATTTATGATAAAGACTAAAACTAAAGGATTACTTACTGTAATAAGTGGTCCAAGTGGTGCTGGTAAAGACACAGTTGTAAGTGAAGTAATGAAGCAAAACAAAAATACTTGGCTTTCTATATCTTGTACAAGTAGAAGTCCAAGAGGAAAAGAAAAAAATGGAGTTGACTACTATTTTCTGTCAAAAGATGAATTTGAAGAAAAAATAGAAAATAATGAACTTCTTGAATACGCAGAATATGCAGGATGTTATTATGGTACTCCTAAAGAACATATCGAAGAACATTTAAATAATGGTGAAGATGTTTTCTTAGTAATAGAAATACAAGGTGCTTTAAAAATAAAAGAATTATTACCTGAAACTTTATTTATATTTATATTACCACCTAGTATGAAAGAATTAAAAAATCGCTTAGAAAATAGAAAAACTGAATCTAAAAAGAAAATAATAGAACGATTTAAAACTGCTTATAAAGAAATAAATGAAGTTACTAAATATAACTATGTAATTGTAAATGATGAAGTAAAAGAAGCAGCAAATAAAGTAAATGCTATTCTAACTGCAGAAAGATCAAGAGTTGATAGAATTGAAGAAGTTTTATTAAGAAACCCAGAAGAAGAAATGCATGAATTACTTTTAAAATATGAAAAAGATTTTGAAAACAAAGATATAAAAATAGATTAAAAAAGAACCACTTAAGGTTCTTTTTTACATTTCAATTACTCTAAGTAAGTTTGTAGTATGAGCTTCTCCTAAAGGGAATCCTCCAGTTAAAACAAACTTTTCATGATCCTTCATACCATATTTTTCTCTTACTCTGTCTTTAGTATGATAAATTAAATTTTCAGTTCTATCAAATGTAGGAACTAAGCAAGTTTCAACTCCATAACATAAAGAAAGTTTTCTAGCAACATCTCTTGTAGTACAAATAGCAAGTATAGGTCTCTCAGGTCTTAAATTACTTACACGACGGGCAGTATAACCACTCATAGTAGCAGCAACTATAACTTTAACATCAATAAACTTAGTAAGATCTACTACTCCTCTAGCAATCGCATCAGTAATATCAACCTCATCATCTTGATTAACAGGTGTATAACGATAATGTTCTTCTGCATTACTACAAATTTGAGCCATATAACTAACAGCCTCAACTGGATGTTTACCAATGGTTGTCTCTCCACTTAACATAACAGCATCTGTTCCATCAAACACAGCATTCGCAACATCACTAACCTCAGCACGTGTTGGTCTTAAAGATGTAGACATAGATGCAAGCATTTCTGTTGCAACTATACAAATTTTTCCAAACTCACGGCATTTTCTAACAATCATCTTTTGTACAATAGGTAATTCTTCAAGTGGAATCTCAACCCCTAAATCACCTCTAGCAATCATAATTCCATCACTTTCTTTTATAATTTCTTCTAAATTATCAATTCCTCTAGAACTTTCAATCTTAGAAATAATTTGCATATCCTCCCTATTTTCCCTCTTTAATATTTCTTTAACTTCTAAAACATCTTCCTTAGAAGAAACAAAAGAAAGTGCCAAAAAGTCTCCTCTATTACGACAAGCATAAATTATATCTTCTCTATCTAAAGAACTAATAAATGGAACACTAAGTTTTACTCCTGGTACATTAATACTTTTTTTACTACCAAGTACTCCACCATTTACAACCTCACATGTTACTTTATCACTATAACATTTAATAACAACAAGCTTCATAAGACCATTTTCAAGTAAAATTATATTACCTTCTTTTAAATCATCGATTACATTAGGATGGTTAACACTAAATCTTTCCTCTGTTCCTATAACTTCTCCCTTAACAATATCAATCTCTTTTCCATCAACAAGATTAATACTACCATTCATCATCTCTCCACATCTAAATTCAGGACCCTTAGTATCATATAAAAGACCAATATTCTTTCCAGTAATCTCAGTAACTTCCTCTACTTTTCTAATAACATCTTCTTTTTCTTCAAGTGTTGCATGAGAAAAATTAATTCTTGCAACATCCATTCCAGCATTTACTAGATCCTTCATAACATCCACATCACAACTAGCAGGTCCTATACTACAAATTATTTTCGTTTTTTTCATTTTTTTCCTCCTTAGACTTTTGGCAACAAGGACAATAATAAGTACCTCTTCCACCTATTTTTATTTTTAAAATTTTACCTCCACATGTTGGACATTCTCCACAAGTTTTTCCATGTACATGAAGTTCATTTTGAAAAAGCCCATGTACTCCTTCACTAGAAGTAAAACTTTTAATAGTAGTACCACCTAGTTTTATAGCACTACTTAAAACAGTTCTAGTATTATCTACAATATCATTACATTCATTAATATCTAAATTATAAGCTTTATCTAAAGGATTAATATGTGATAAATAAAGTATCTCATCAGCATAAATATTACCAATACCAGCAATTATACTTTGATCAAGTAATACTGTTTTTATAGGTAATCTTTTACGAGCAAACTTTTTCATCAAATAATCCCCATTTAATTTTTTATCATCAAATTCCATTCCCAAGTTTTTAAGAGGTAAAACATTATAAACATCTTTTTTAGGAATCAAATACATCTTTCCAAACTTTCTAACATCATGAAATCTCATTTGTTCATCATCTTCAAAAGTAAATATTATATGTTCATGTTTATTATATTCATCCCCTTTTTTTCTAAAGAAGAATTTTCCTTCCATACGTAAATGAATAAGTAAAGCATCTTCATCAAAAAAGATTATAATAAATTTCCCTCTAGTAGTAATACTCCTAATAGTCTTTCCAACTAAACCTTTTTTAAATTCTAAAACACTAGGACTGGCAATAATATTATCCCATCTTACTAAAACATCTTTAATAGTCTTTCCAATTATCTTAGTTTTAAGTGCAGATACCACTGTTAAAACTTCTGGCTTTTCAGGCATAACTTCACCTTCTTTATACTTAATTGCTTTCACAAACAAAATTCATTATATCATAAATTAATATACATTAAAACAAATTTTTTATTAAATTATCTAAAAATGAAAACCAATATCAACTCTATCCATATCTGTAGGAATACCTTTCATTAAAGAGCATAAATCTTCTACAATATTTTCTTTTGTTGTTTGAAAATTACCAATAGCAAACTCATCTCTATTTACATTAATTCCCTTTAATTTACTAGTCATTTCTTTATTATTATTCTTAGGAAAATGATATTTAACAAAAGCATCTTCTTTTTCTAATTCAACTTCTATTACCGCAGCATGTCCCAAATCTCTTGCCATAATAAGAATATTTTTATCTAAATTAATTATATCGATACAATCTGAATCCATATTAGATGCAACTATCTCTTCAAATAATTTATTTCCTAAATCATTTGATACTCCTCTTAAATTAATACCTTTCCAGTCTTTTTCATCCTCTTTTGTTGTCCTAACCATTTCTATTTTAGAATAAAAATTTTCATTATTAATAACATAACTATGAACATAATGTAAAAATTCATTAATAGTTATAGGCTTTATTACTTCTTCTCCAAAAAATCCATAATATCCAATTAAACTTTTTTGTACAGAATCAACAAATTCAACTCTCATATTACCTATATTATTATGAATATATTTTAAAGTATCATCATAACCATCATTAAGCAATTTATAAAAGTTTTTAGAAGAAACATAATCATTTAATTCATCCATTTTATTAACAAATTGCATTAACATATATTTTGGCATTTCATAACTAAGAAACATTTTATTCATAAAAAGTTCTATCTTTTTTAAAGAACCTAAAACCTTATCTGCATACTTAACTTTAGATTCATTATCATAAAAATCAATTTGTTTTGGAATAACATCATTTAATAATTCTTTTACTTTTAAATCATATTTAAAAAAATCTTCTATCTTTTTAATACCATCATTCATCATTTACACCTCTATAATAATTAACATTCTTATCTTATAATCATTATAACATAAGAATTAATTATTAACATACTCTTTATTATACTCTAAACACTTTTCTTCTAAAAGTCTAAAATTACAGCACCTATCATTTATTCTTTTAGGTAATCTATTCATTATTTGTTTTTGATATAATCTTTTTGATCTAACATAAATTCTTGCGTCGTGTCGTATCAACCAACTTATCTGTTCTTTTAAAAGCTTATTATATATTTTTTCATCTTTAGATAATATTTTTTTATTTAAATCAATAATAACTACATTTCTATCCATAACTGGTATCATATTATTAAAATTAATTGCACCAAGTTTACCTCCATCAATTTTTAAAAAATCTATAGTACTAACCATTTTAAGATGCTTTGATTTAGGACTAGCAAGAGGAGCAAAATATTTTTTATCATCAACTGAAAATAATACTCCAACAAAAGGTCTTAGTTTTTTCTTATCATAATTATAAGGAACATTTTTATCAAACCTTCTTAAATAATCACAATATTTAGAATCAACTCTGACTAATTTTAAATTATCTTTTTTCATACATTACCTCCATCTTTTTAGTTTTTATTATATAAAACAAAAATTCGCTCGTCAATACCATTCGTAAACTTAACATAAAAAAATAACTAGAGTTTTATAATATCTCTAGTTATTTGTTGTTTTCTATTAGAAAACAACACTTTTTTAAGTTCCTGTTATAGTTGGTCGGAATCACCGCTTTTTTAAGTTCCT
>CANRNO010000024.1 GCA_947632065.1 uncultured Bacilli bacterium
TGCCAAAGCTATTAGTTAATTATTGATTTCTAATTTGGGGTAAGGGGAAATCCGCCCTTTTTTAGTATTTCTTAATAATTTTAGTTCTTTATTTTTTTCAGATTATCACCCAAAATCTATTGTACCACAAATTAATAAAACTCTAAAGTACTTACTTTAGAGTTTAACTATTATTTAAAATATTCATAACTTTTTCTTTATACTCATCATAACTTAAATTTCCAACATCCCCTTCCAAACTATATCTACAATCATGACCACGACAAGTATATCTATTACTATCCTTTAAATAAGATTTTGTATAATTATTATCCTCTGTCCAACCATTATATTTAACAGTATAATCATTCATATAAATAACTTCAATAGTATTTATATCATAATTTTTATTATTCTTTTTCAATATCTCTTTAGCTTTCTGTAAAATCTTATAATCCTCTTCTATCTCCTCTGAAGTTAAATTTTTAAAATCATCATCAAAGACCATATATGCTAAATGAGTTTTAGAATTTATAGAACTCTTACGAGGACCATTATCAAAAAATTCTAAATAATTATCTACAAAACCACCCTTCTTTATACTTTTTATATATTTATATAATTCTTGTCTCATATCATAGACATCTTCATCAAAACTATCCTCACCATTTTCTAATTTAACCTCATAAGATAAATCATCTTTTAATCCGTAATAAGCAATATAATCTTCTTTTAAACAAGTATTCATCTTACTTTCTTGATTTTTATTACAATATAGACTAATAGGTTCTTCATTAAGTTCTAACATATACTTAGATTTAAATTCTTTTCTCATTTCCTTATTAATATTTTCAAAATTATTACTTGTATCAGGATAAACTCTAAAATAAAGACATCCACATATTAATATCCCTACAACAATAAATAATATCTTATCTTTAACAAAATCTTCTAATTTTTCTATATTCATAAACTTCACCTAATTACTTTTATTTATAACCTTTTCTACTCTTTTTTTAAACTCATCAAAAGATAAATCATCCAAATTTAAACTATTAATAGAAGATTGACTTTCTTCTAAAGTATACATACAATTTGTATATTGTAAATCATTATATTCTTCACCACAAGAATAAGTATCTAAAATATAATCTTGATCACTATAATTTTCCTTAAAATTAAATTTATTACTCCAATTTCCTTCTGTCTGTATTCTAGGATCATTTATATATCTAACTGCCATAACTTTTATATGTCTTTTTACATTATATTTCTTAAATAAACTTTTAGCTTTTTGTAAAATTTTATAATCAGTTAACAATTCTTCTTCAGAAAACTTATTATTATCTTTATCATATACAGCATAAGATAAATAATTATAAGTTCCCCTAGAATCCTCACCTTCATCATTATGATAAAAAACTAAATAATTAGGAACATAACTATCTTTCTTTACACTTTTTATATAATCATACAACTCTTTTCTAATCTTATATGTCTTCTTATCTATATCAACAGTATATTTATTATTAACTTTTTTAATACTAATCCAAAAAGACTCATCATCTTTTAATCTATATTGTGCAGAATAATATCCTTGATTAGAAGGATAACCACCTAGTTTTTTCCCTTCTGTATAACCAAAATAAGGTGTAGGTGTATCATCTAATTCAACTCCATAATTAGACTCTAAATAATTTCTAAAATCTCTATCAACTGCCTTATTATTAGAAGAACTATTTTTATAATCTACTCTAGTTGGATAAAGCCATATAAAAAGTAATACTACAACAAATATAAATATAACTAATACACACTTTATAATATTTCTCCATAAAAGAACAAAACTAAATTTATTCAAATCATTATTTTTCTCAAATTGATATTTACTATTATCATGTCCAAGTAAAAGATAAAAAAGTGGAGGGAAAAATAAAAGTCCAAAAGAATATATTGAAGATTTACCAAATGCTTTAGAAGTTTTATAAGATACAATTGAACCATATATTAAATAAGAAATCCAAAATATAAATCTTATATTACTCATATATGCATTTATATTATAATATTCATAATAATACTCATAGTTTTCAAAAAGCTTACTTGCAATATCAGGAAAAGCTCCAAAACAAAGCATCAATAGAAAAATAAATATGTATATTAAAAACCATATTCTATTAACTCCTACTATCTTACAATGAATAAAAGAACTATAAAAAGGAATAAATGCTTTATAACTTTTTTCTCCTGCTTTTCTAAATAAAAGAGCTCTTCCTATCGCCCTCATAACATAAAACACTATAAACAAAGCAATAACTAAAACACAAGATAATATTAAAGAACCATAATTATGATTAATAATAGGTAAATAATCACCAAAAAACATACTTAAAATCATTAATAATCTAATACTAAATTCAAGAAACACTCCCATATAATACACCTCACATAACTTAATTATACTATTTATATTAATTTATTTTTTCTAAAACATGAAAGTATATTGTAAAACTTTGTAAAATTGACTAATAATAAGAGATGTGCTATAATATGCCCGAAAATGGTGATGAGAATGAATAAATTAGAATTAAAAATTTATGAAAAATTAGGTATCAAAAAATTTAAAAAATTTACATTTAAATTACGTGAAAAAACTATAAACTTTTTTATGAATCATAAAGACAAACAAGAACAAGAAAGAATATTAAAACATACACCAGATAACTTTATAATGCCAAAAGGAAATGGTATCGCAGATCTTCTAGATTTTAAAAAATCAATACTATTTAATACTAGTATTTGTATCACAAGTGCAATAATAAGTATTCCTCTAATTACAAATACTCTAATAAATAATCCAAATATTTTACAAATACTAACAATAATAGGATTTATAACTTTCGATACTTATAATATTATCCTTCAAAGATATAATAATATAAGAATTAATAATGCTATTGAAAAGATGAAACCTTTAGAAGAAAAAAGAAAACAACCATTAAAAGAAGAATTAAAAAAAGAAAAAGTTTTAACTCATGATTATGATTACAAAATAAAAAAGAACAAAAACAAAGAAGAAAATATTACTATAGATGAAATATTAGAAAAAGCTAATTATAAAGAACTAAAAATATATAAAGAAAGTATAACTCAATTACAATCAATTAAAAAATTCTCAGATGAGAATCCACTCGCCTCAGGATTAAACATAAATCTACCTACAGATTATAATAAAACTTTAATTTTAACACCAAAAAAAGCTACGAAAAAGTAGCTTTTATTTATTTAAATATTTTCTAAATAATTCTAATCTATATCTTAATTTATCTTTACCAAGTATTCTTAATATTTCATATAAATCAGGAGATTTATCTCTACCAGTAGTCATAACACGTATAGCCTCACAAACATCTCCAACATGTCCCTTATATTTATCTGGATTATTTTTATATTCTTTAACATTAGGACTATATCCTTCATTTATAGAAAACTCTTTAACACGATTAAACCATTCATCTTTAGAATCATTAATATTATAAATATCAATATATCTTTCTAACATATCTATATCATAATCTTTAGAAGAGTCTAACTTAGAATAATTCTCCTCTTCAAACATAAAGTCAACTGCATAAGAAAATTCATTTTTAACATCACTATATTTAGCAATATCTTTTCTAGGTCTAGGACCATCTTTTTCTATATTTAAAAACGCAATCATCAAATCTTTATTATCTTTTAAAACCTCTGCATAACTCTTATCAAACTTCTCACAATAACCAACAGTCTCTTCATATATATCCTCTGCCTTCTTACGTGAAAAATAAGTCTTAGAAATATTATTAAGTTTATCTAAATCAAATAAAGTTCCCCCAACAGACATCTTATCAAAAGTAAATGTAAAGTCATCTATACTCTTATCTTGATTATTTAAATACCACTCTTCAAAATTAGAATTTAAAATAGTCGCAAGATATAATTTAACCGCATCTATTGGTATACCAACTTCTTCATAATAAGACACCTTAGCCTCAGGATCTTTTCTTTTAGAAAGTTTACGAATATTACCATTATCTTTTTTAGTTATGGGTGCTGTATGAGCATATTCTGGTCTTTCAAATCCTAAAACTTCAAATAATTGTACATGTAAAGGTATACTAGATACCCATTCATCTCCACGAATAACATGAGTAGTATGCATTAAGTGATCATCAATCGCATGAGCAAGATGATATGTAGGAGTTCCATCTTTTTTAAGAAGTATTGTATCTATATTATGTTCAGGGAATTTAATCTTACCTTTAATACAATCTATTATTTTTATAGTTTTATCAGGATTACCTGGAGATTTTAAGCGTATAACATATTCTTCTCCATTATCAATTTTTTCTTTAATCTCATCAAATGATAAATCTCTATCAGTAGCATAATGTCCATAAATACCAAGTTTAGTTTTTAATATTTCCTGTTCTTCTTTAATCTCTTTAATTTCTTCTTCTGTTAAAAAACATGGATAAGCAAGTCCTCTTCTAATTAAATCCTTAACATAAGTCTGATATATTTCTGTTCTCTCACTTTGAATATAAGGACCATAATCCCCACCAACTCTAGCACTCTCATCTGGTACTATTTCAAATGCATCTAAATCATTAAATATACCATCAATACCATTTTCAATACTTCTTTTTTGATCAGTATCTTCAATTCTTAAATAAAATACTCCTCCAGATTGTTTAGCAAATATATAATCACAAAAAGAACCAAATAAACTTCCCATATGAACAAATCCAGTAGGACTAGGTCCAAATCTAGTAACCATTGCATCATCACTTAAATTTCTCTTTGGATACATCTTTTCATAATAATCAGGTGTTTTATCAATATTAGGAAATAAAAAATCTGCGATTTTCTCGTTCATAAATATCACTCCTCGCTTAATTTACTGCTTTAATATACCAAATTTATCTTTAAAAATCAATGATTTGAAAAAAATAAATTATTATTGTAAAATATATTTATACATTGCCCTATAGCCAAGTGGTAAGGCAGAGCGCTCTGACCGCTTTATGCGTTAGTTCGAATCTAACTAGGGCAACCACATAAAAACAAGTCCTTGAAAATCAAGGACTTTTTTATTAACCAAAAATTTTACCTCTTTTTTTACCTCTTAAATTTATCATCATTCATAAAAAAGTTTTGCAAGTTCATTTGCAAAACTTTTTATTTAGAGGACTTTTGCAAACACACTTGCAAAACTTCTACTTATAAATAATATAATTAACATATTTATTTATCTCTAAGACTTTATCATGTGGTAAAGTTTTTATATTTTTAAGTAAATTATTTCTTATCATTTCATTATTATAGGACTTTGTACCTAATTTATAATATTTATTATAATTATTTTTATTAAATGTTTTACCCACTCCATCTATACTATAGTCAATATTTTTATCATCTAATATTTCTCTTATTTTATCTATCTTCTCTTTAGGAAAGCCAAGGCGTCCATTTGTTATTTTATAATCTGTTATACTATATAACACATATGCATCTTTATCATATACATTATAAAATATTCCTTGGCTTTTTAAATCTATACTTTCTTTCATATTAAACCTCTAATATATTTACTTCAAGATATAAGGGTCATTAGACAATCCATGACCACCAGAGAAAGAAGCTCCAGATTGAAGATACACGACGGGGCGGACCCCATAGGGGTAGTTCGCGCGGTCGTCCGTGACGCCGCCGTTAGAGCGGACATAGTACACGCTAGTGGTACTGCTAGAAGACGGAGTCAGAGTCCATTGATACTCAGATTCATGTCCCATACGAATCCAACCGCTAGCAGCATTAGTAGAATTACATCCTGAAGAAGAATTAGAAACTAAATCGTTATAACAGTTACTAATTCCCTTTGAGTATGTATACCCATAGTCTGATGGATACATTAATCCTACATATCCATCCCATGTTGTAGGAGCACTACCGCTGCTTCCACCTTTACTTCCTCTTTCTTGCGTAAATACTTTTTCTGTACTATATGGGCTACTAAAATCATATCCTCCTAAGTACCATTTCATTTTCTCTATCTTTCCTTTTAAGGTGGATGATAATGAAGTGTAGGTACTTCCTGAATTTAATTCTGTCTGAAGGGTTGCTGGCCTTGACCAGTTATTAGAATTTGATGTATCCCATGCTTTATTTACTACTGATTGGTCTTTAATTAATTTTATTCTTTGTTGAGTCTTACTTCCTGTTGAATCAGGATCGTTGAATACTCCTATAATCCTCCATACACTATTATCATCATTCATTTTTACATAGTTATATGGATCATCTCCTATATATCTATATGCTGTACTTCCATCAGGTTGACTGAATTCAAACATATCATGTTTTGTATCATCGCTATATGATATATTTTTATCGTTGAATGGTAATCCTTGTTGACCAGCACTTTTTATAGTAATACCTGTTGTTATTGGTAAAGCCAACATTTGATTGTTTGATGCATCTTTTATTGCTCCTTCTTTTATTGTTGTGGCAAGTACACCTGTTCCACTAAAGTTTGTTAGTGTTATTGTATATTTCTTTCCATTTGTTATTGTTGTTCCTGAGTCTACTGTTGTATCTGCTGTACCATCACTTCCGTCATATGTTACTTCTATATTCTCTTTTGTTAAATCATTTGATATAGAACCACTATTATCTGTACAGTTTACTGTTATTTTTACTGTTCCATCTGGCTCTACTTCTCCTCCTGTTGGTTCTGTACTCTCTAACTTACATACCGGAGATTCTTTATCTTTTGCTTTAACATAAAGTGTCTTGTTTTCACTTACTTCTATTTCTGTATTTGGATTTTCTCCTTCTGTTAGAGATTCATCTTCTACAAAGTATCCTTCACTATATCCACTCTTATATGTTACTTCTGGTAATGTTATTTTACATGTACTGTCTTCCCCTATTATCTCACATGATTTTCTCTCTTCAGATATACTTTCTATTCCTTCACTTGTTTTAAATCTTATTACTACTATCTTATTCTCTTCTACTGTTACTTCTCTTGTTGTACTTGCACTATTCCCTTCATCATCTTCTACTATATATTTTATTATATATACTCCTGGGCTCTTTGTATTTACTACTCCCTCTGTTACTATCCTATCTGTTATATCTTTACCTTCATCTTCTGCATGTGCTCCTTTT
>CANRNO010000025.1 GCA_947632065.1 uncultured Bacilli bacterium
ATTGTGAAATAGAAAAGTAAATTCCAGTTTCTATATTTTGTTGTAGAATTTAGTTTTTCATAAAATTCCAGTTGAAGGTTTGTAATATCATTTACTCTTATATATAATAAATAACTGTGGATGTTTTGACAATTGAAAGCGAGGTATTAATTTATTATGTCAATTCAAATTCACAACAATAAACATTTAACATTACATGAAAGAAAAATTATAGAAACTGGTATTATTAATCGCTCGAATAAAGTTGATATTGCTAGAACTATCGGTAAAGATCCTACTACTATTGCGAAAGAAATTAGAAAGCATAGAGTTTTAAGAAAAAGGAATACCTTTAATAGAGATTCTATTTGTATTCATCTTAAAAAATGCGGAAGATGTATTCATAAATGTAATAAATATGAAGAACCTAAATGCAATAAAAGAGATCGTTCTCCTGGTGCTTGTAATGGCTGTCCTACTATACAAAAATGTTATTTAGATAAATACTTTTATTACGCTAAAAGAGCTAATCGAGAATATAAAGAAGATTTGGTTGATTTTAGGCAAGGTGTTAATATTACTGCTTTAGAAGTAAAAGAACTTGCTCATATTCTTAAACCTTTACTCGATAAAGGTCAATCTATTTATCAGATTAAATCTTATCATCCCGAAATCAAACAATCTATTCACACTTTATATAATTATATTGAAGCCGGAGTTTTTAATGAATATGGTATTGATAATTTTTCTTTAAAAGAACAAGTAAACAGAAAACGATATAAAAAGAAATATGGCAAAAAAGAAAAAACTAATTATAAAGATCATACTTATAAAGATTATATTAATTTTAAAAAATATAATCCTTTTACTCCTACTACTGAGATGGATACTGTTATGAATTCTTTATCTGGTCCTTATATTCAAACTTTCTATTTTGAAGAAAGTGGCCTAATGATTGGATTCTTACATAAAGAAAAAACTTCTAATAGTATGGCTAAAACTCTTGATAAACTAGAAAAAAAGTTAGGTTATCACATTTATAGAGAATTATTTTCTCTTATTCTTACTGACAGAGGTACTGAATTTGAAAAAATAGATTTATTTGAATTCAATCAAGAAACAGGAGAATTAAGGACAAATATATTTTATTGTGATCCTTACACTTCTTCTCAGAAGCCACATGTAGAAAATACGCATAATTACATTAGAGATATTATTCCAAACAAAACTAATATTTCTAATATTACTCAAAATGATTTAGATTTGATGTTTTCACACATCAATTCTACTCCCAGAAAATCTTTGAAAGAAAAAACTCCTTATGAAGTGTTTTGTTTTATGTATTCTACAGAAGAAAATGTTAAAAGAGGAAAAGAAATTTTAGACAAGTTAAATATTAAAGAAATAAAAAGAGATGAGGTTACACTAAAACCTTATCTCATAAAGAACATCAATAAGAAATAACACACAAATTCTTATTAATTAGTATGTCGAAACATCCACACCATAATAACATCAACAAAAGGAATTTAGTCTTACATTTCAAAAAAATCTATAGCCTTTTGTCTTTTTGTCGTGAATAAATTTCTAATACATGTTATGTATTTTAACTCATTTTTAATAAAAAAACAATACAAATAAGATATTTAAAAAGCCCATAAAATGGACTTTTCTACTACTTTTTCTTTTTCTTTTAGAAACTGGAATTTACTTTTCTATTTCACAAAATAAAAAATATGTGTTATCTTCAATTTGAGGTGATACAAATGGATCAAGAATTAAAAAAAGAATTAGAAGCACAATATTATGAATCAATTTTAGACTATGAAGATATAATACCTTTATTTTATAAATTTACAAAAACATTACCAACCCTTCCATATTTTGTAACAAAAAACGTAAAAAGTAAGAAAGAACTATTAGATTATTTATATGAAAAATATTTAGATTACTCTAGACAATCATGCCAAAACTTACTTTTAGGTAACTACGAATTATATAAAGCAGGATTAAGAATAATGGTTGAAAATTATATAATAATGTTAGGTATTAAAAAAGGAAATAATGATATTTGGAAAAAATATTACCTTCAAAGTTTTTATAATACTTACAAACAATTAAATGAACTACCAATTTTAAAAAAAGCATTTTCACTTTTTAAAAAAGAATATAATATGCCTAATGCAAGTTTAAGAAGTATAAATTTTAATTATGGCTGGTTATCAACAAAAGATAAAAAAATAAGAACATTTAAAGATGCTTGTAAATTACTAGATCCATCTGCCTATGATGATTTTGTTTACTTATCAAATTCATCTCATTCCAATAGTCTAATTGATAAACTGCTTTCAGAATATTTTTCTATACCTAGGTGTATAAGTATTCATCAAATATACCTAATTAAAGTAATTAACTTATTAAATTTAGAAGTCTCAGACAAATGTTATAACCTATCAAATAAAATATCTGACTATATAGATAATTATTGTGAAGAATTAGAAAAATATAAATCTAATTAAATATATATTTTATAGATAAAAAAATTATTTGTGATATAATAAGTTATAAGAAATGGAGGTTTGGTTATGGCAAAGAAAAAAGAAGATACAAAAAAAGAAAAAGATGCAGAAGTAAAAGTAGTAAAAGAAAGAGTGGTAGAAAAACGTGGACATGGATTAATAATATTTTTCTTACTTATAATAATTGCATTATTAAGTGTTTACATCTGTTATGAAAAAGGACTTTTAGAAGTAAAACCAAAAGAAAAATCTGTAAGTAAAACTAAAGTAGTAGAAAAACAAAAAGAAAAAAATGTAGAAGAAGAACAAATAGAAGTTTTAGAAGTAGTAAGTAATGATGTAACTCATTTATTTAATACTCTAACAACAGGAGTCGGAGAATATTGTGGAATATGGAATTACTTTCAAGAAGAAAAAGTAACTACCTCAGATATCCCCAACGAACTAGCAACATCCATCGCTCTAAATGCTTTATATGAAAACGGTATCGCAATTGATAGAAAAGGTACAACTTTTACCAAAAAACAATTAAACTCTCAAATAAAAGAAATCTTTGGACAAGACTACGAATATGAAAATGAAGACATAGATATTTGTCCAACTTACACATACGATGAAGAAAACGAAACTTATACAACAAACGAAGGAAAATGTAAAAATACTTGTACTATTCCAAATAAAGCAAAAATAGTAAAAGCCTACAAAAAAGGAAATGACATTGAAATATATTCTAGAGTACTTTTCGCAGAAAAAAATGAATCCTTCCCAGCAATCTACTATAAAGACTTTAACAAAACTAGTCCATTAGAAACAGAAAAATCTAAAGTAATAGATTACAACATAGATGATGAAACATATGCTAAAGGAAGTCTTTATAAACTAACTTTTACAAACGAAAATGGAAATTATATATTTGTATCAAGTGAATTTGTTCCAAACTAAAAAGTCGACTTAATTAAAATCGACTTTTTCTTATCTTTTAATATCTAAAATTACTGGTAAAACAATAGGTCTTCTATCTGTTAACTTGTTAATAAATGGAGTCATCTGAGCAGTTATCTCACTTTTAATAGATGCAAAAGTTGCACGTTTATCTTTAAGTTGTTCTAAAACAATCTTTTCAGCAAAATCTTCTATAGTATGGATTAGTTCTTCGTTTTCATTTATCAAAATAAATCCTCTAGTTGTAATATTTGGTTTAATTAGAAGTTCTCTTTTTTTCATATCCATATTAACAATAATAACAAGAATACCATCGTTAGCCATAATTTTTCTATCTCTTAAAACTGCACTACCAACTTCCCCAATTCTACTACCATCAACATATATATCAGGGGAAGAAACATCCTCACCACGAGTTATAACATGATTTTTAAGAACTAATACTCCACCATTTTTAAGGATAAAAGTATTTTCTTTAGGAATACCACAAAGTCTTCCTATATTAGCATGTTTCTTAAGCATTCTATAATCACCATGGAAAGGCATTAAATATTTAGGTTGAATTAACCTTATCATTAATTTTAACTCTTCCTCATTAGCATGCCCAGAAGTATGTAAATCACTTAAAATCTTATTTGTATAAACCTTAACTCCTTTTAGATAAAGTTTATTTATAGTCTTAGAAATTGACATAGCATTACCAGGAATTGCACTAGATGAGAATATAACCACATCATCAGGTCTTAATTTAATCTGCTTATGAGTATCATCCGCAATCCTAGATAAAGCCGCAAGAGGTTCCCCTTGAGAACCAGTACAAAGTATCGCAACTTCTCCAGGCTTCAAATGATTAGCCTCTTCAGCAGAAATCAAAAGTTCCTTATGATCGATATATCCACCTTTTATAGAAATATCAATATTATTCTCCATACTTCTACCAAATATACATATTTTTCTATTATGTTTATAACAAGTCTCAAAAATATGCTTAAGTCTATAAATGTTAGATGCAAAAGTTGCAATAATCAATCTATTAGTTTTACAAGTATCAAACATCTCATTTAAAGCATCATCCACAACAGACTCACTATTTGAAAACCCCTCGTTCAAAGCATTAGTAGAATCACTAATAAGTAAGTCAACTCCCTCATGTCCAATCTTAGCCATCTTATACAAATCACTCATCGGACCAATTGGAGTTAAATCAAATTTAAAATCTCCTGTAGTTACAATTCTACCATCAGGTGTTGTAACGCAAATTCCATGAGAATCAGGAATCGAATGTGTAGTTCTAAAAAATTCAACAGTTATATGTTTAAATTCTAGTTTAGTGTCCTCAGTATAAACAAATAAATTATCATAACGAATATTACGATCAGCAAGTTTTAAAGCAATTAATTCCTTTGCTTGATTAGGTGCATAAATCGCAGGTACATTAACTGACTGCAACAAAAAAGGAATACCACCTATATGATCTTCATGACCATGTGTGATAACTAAAGCTTTAATTTTACTCTCGTTTTCTTTTAAAAAAGTATAATCAGGTAAGACATAGTCAATTCCAAGTTGTCCTTCTGGAAAACTTACCCCCGCGTCAATTATAACAATTTCGTCTTTATGCATTACACAATACATATTTTTACCGACTTCACCTAAACCACCTAAAACAATAACTTTTGTTTCATTTGGTTCTGTTTTTTTCATTAAAATCTCCTTTCTTTTTCAAAATAAAAGAACTAACCGAATAAAATTATACTATAAAATACTTATTTTGTCCAGAAACAAGACTTATAGGTATACAAAAATTTACTTTTGTGAAATAGAAAAGTAAATTCCAGTTTCTATATTTTGTTGTAGAATTTAGTTTTTCATAAAATTCCAGTTGAAGGTTTGTAATATCATTTACTCTTATATATAATAAATAACTGTGGATGTTTTGACAATTGAAAGCGAGGTATTAATTTATTATGTCAATTCAAATTCACAACAATAAACATTTAACATTACATGAAAGAAAAATTATAGAAACTGGTATTATTAATCGCTCGAATAAAGTTGATATTGCTAGAACTATCGGTAAAGATCCTACTACTATTGCGAAAGAAATTAGAAAGCATAGAGTTTTAAGAAAAAGGAATACCTTTAATAGAGATTCTATTTGTATTCATCTTAAAAAATGCGGAAGATGTATTCATAAATGTAATAAATATGAAGAACCTAAATGCAATAAAAGAGATCGTTCTCCTGGTGCTTGTAATGGCTGTCCTACTATACAAAAATGTTATTTAGATAAATACTTTTATTACGCTAAAAGAGCTAATCGAGAATATAAAGAAGATTTGGTTGATTTTAGGCAAGGTGTTAATATTACTGCTTTAGAAGTAAAAGAACTTGCTCATATTCTTAAACCTTTACTCGATAAAGGTCAATCTATTTATCAGATTAAATCTTATCATCCCGAAATCAAACAATCTATTCACACTTTATATAATTATATTGAAGCCGGAGTTTTTAATGAATATGGTATTGATAATTTTTCTTTAAAAGAACAAGTAAACAGAAAACGATATAAAAAGAAATATGGCAAAAAAGAAAAAACTAATTATAAAGATCATACTTATAAAGATTATATTAATTTTAAAAAATATAATCCTTTTACTCCTACTACTGAGATGGATACTGTTATGAATTCTTTATCTGGTCCTTATATTCAAACTTTCTATTTTGAAGAAAGTGGCCTAATGATTGGATTCTTACATAAAGAAAAAACTTCTAATAGTATGGCTAAAACTCTTGATAAACTAGAAAAAAAGTTAGGTTATCACATTTATAGAGAATTATTTTCTCTTATTCTTACTGACAGAGGTACTGAATTTGAAAAAATAGATTTATTTGAATTCAATCAAGAAACAGGAGAATTAAGGACAAATATATTTTATTGTGATCCTTACACTTCTTCTCAGAAGCCACATGTAGAAAATACGCATAATTACATTAGAGATATTATTCCAAACAAAACTAATATTTCTAATATTACTCAAAATGATTTAGATTTGATGTTTTCACACATCAATTCTACTCCCAGAAAATCTTTGAAAGAAAAAACTCCTTATGAAGTGTTTTGTTTTATGTATTCTACAGAAGAAAATGTTAAAAGAGGAAAAGAAATTTTAGACAAGTTAAATATTAAAGAAATAAAAAGAGATGAGGTTACACTAAAACCTTATCTCATAAAGAATATCAATAAGAAATAACACACAAATTCTTATTAATTAGTATGTCGAAACATCCACACAATAATAACATCAACAAAAGGAATTTAGTATTACATTTCAAAAAAATCTATAGCCTTTTGTCTTTTTGTCGTGAATAAATTTCTAATACATGTTATGTATTTTACC
>CANRNO010000026.1 GCA_947632065.1 uncultured Bacilli bacterium
TTTATAAATTTCGTGTCTTTTTGTAGTGTCTATAATATCATAAAATTTTATTCTTGACAAATCTTAGAATGTCATATTAAATTATTTTTACAAATGATTATTTTATGTTATAATAGATTTGTCTAATTGCTCATATGGCGGAATTGGTAGACGCGATAGACTCAAAATCTATTTTTCTTACGAAAGTCTCGGTTCAAGTCCGAGTATGAGCACCATTTAGAGTTTAAGAACTTGTAAAAAGTTCTTTTTTATGTTATTATGAATACATCAAGGAAACTTGAATAAATTAAAAAAGGAATACCTAATTTTGATGAGTTAGGTACTATTCCAAAATTATTTCAGTTTAGTACCGACCTATACAGTTGGTACTATTTTTATTAATATGATTAAAATCACAATAATAAGGAGTATTATGATAGAGCAAAGATATTTCTCTGATTTTCTCATAACTTCACCTCCTTCCACTTTAAAAAGTAAAGGAGAATAGTACCTAAACTAACTAAGTATTCCTAATTAAATTATAGCAAACAAAAGTTCTTGATACAACATATTTTTTATGTTACTATAGTTTTGTGCGGTTGAGATTACAATAAATAAAAAATTATAAAAGAATTTCTCTTTTATAATTTTTTATTTATGTTCTATTCTTTGGAATAGTAAATCTACACTTTTAATTTTTATATCTCCACTAGGTGTTTCTTCTTCCCATTTTATTTCATCTAAGTCTAACATATTTTTTATTTTCTCAGATGTATCTGGTAAGAATGGACTTAATAAATTCTTAATGTTTGCTATCATATATGTACATGTATATGTTACATCATTAAATTTATCTATATCTTCTTTTACTAAAACCCAAGGAGTATTTTCATCATAATATTTATTACCGGAGATTACATAATCCATTACAGTAGATATTGCTCCTCTTAGTTCTCCTTTTTCTAGTTGCTCTCCTGCTTCTTTGTAAGTTTTTTTAGTTAACTCTTTTATATTATCATCTATTTTTCCTTCTATAATTAAACCATCATTTTTCTTATTTATAAATGAAAGATTTCTATTTATAAAGTTTCCTAATACACCTACTAAGAATTTATTATGAGTTTGTTCTAAGTCATCTATAGTAAAGTTAATATCTTTTTGTTCTGGACTATTAGCTATTATAAAATATCTTATTGTATCTACATTATACATATCTAATAGTTCGTCTCCTGTTAATAGGTTTCCTTTACTTTTTGACATTTTTTCATCATTTAAATTAACATAGTTACTAGAAATTATATGTGTTGGTAATTGGAAGTTATGAGAAGTTAATCCACAAAGTAGAGCTGGATAAATTACTGTATGGAATGGGATATTATCTTTTCCATGTACATAGTAACTTCTTGTATTTGGATTATCTCTTCCTAGGAATTCATCAAAGTCTATTCCTCTTTCTTCTGCTACTTTACTTCCTGCAGTTAAATATCCACAAACAGCTTCTATCCAAACATAAATTCTTTTATCTTCATATCCTTCTATTGGTACTGGTATTCCCCATTCTAATTGACGAGTAGCAGTTCTATCTATTAAACCCATATCTATAAATTTTTGAGTTTCTCCTACTGCATTCTTTCTCCAGTTATCTTTATTATCATCAAGAAGTTTTTGAATTTCATCTGTGAATTCTGGTAATTTAAAATATAAGTGTTTATTCATTTTTAATGTTGTAGGATTTCCACAGGTTTTACAATGTTTATTTAATACTTCACTAGAGTTAAGTGATGAAAGACATACTTCACATTGATCTCCAGTTGACTCTCCTCCACAATGAGGACATTCTCCTACTATTTCTCTATCTGATAAAAATTCTTTACAATGTTCACAGTAGTCTTCTTGTTCTTCTTTTTCATATAAATATCCATTATCATATAATTCTTTAAAATATTTTTGAACTTTTTTCTCATGATCTTCTGTCATTGTAGATGTATATAAATCATATGAAAATTTATAGTTATTAAATGTATTTACATCTTGATTATGATAGTATTCAGCAATTTCTTTAGGAGTTTTTCCTTCTTTTTTTGCTCTTTCTGTTATTGGTGTTCCGTGTGAATCTGTTCCTGAAACATAAATAACTCTATCACCATTTGCTCTATAATATCTTGCGATTACATCTCCTGGTAAAAGTGCCGCTAAATGTCCTATATGTAAATTATAATTACCATATGGCCAAGCTCCACCAATAAAAATATTTTTCTTCATTTCTATCAACTCCTCATCAACAACGTATATTATAACACAAAATATGATATTATTATAATAAATTTCTAATATTATATTATTTCATATTTATTTTTTTATTCAACTTCCTCTATATATTTAGAATGATATAAGTCTGTACTTTCTTTTTGTTCTTCTTCTTTTTCTATAAAATCTCTCATATCTGGTAATTCATCAATTGTAGAAAGTCCAAAATAATCTAAGAATACATTAGTTGTTTCGTAAAGAATAGGACGTCCTGGCATATCACTTCTTCCTTTTTCTTTTATAAATCCTTTAGCAACTAATTTTCTTATCATTTGAGAACTACTAACACCTCTTAGGGTATCTACTTGAAGTCTAGTTACTGGTTCATTGTATGCGATTATAGCAAGTGTTTCTAAAGCTGGTTGACTTAAAACATTACTATCTGTTCTTTCAAGTAGTTTTTGATAATAATCTCTATGTTCAAACTTTGTTGTTAATTTAAATCTATTTCCTAGAAAATCTATTCTTATTCCTCTTTCATCACTTTCATAATCTTTTTTTAATTTTTTAACTAACTCTTTAGCATCCTCTTCTTCTATTTCTAATATTTCTGTAATTTGTTCTAGATTTAGACCATCTTCTCCTACTACAAATAATAATCCTTCTAATATTGCTTTTTTATTTTCCATTTGGCACCTCACAAATTATTTCTTCAAAGGCATCTTTTTGTTTTATACATAATTCATTATTTTTAGCCATCTCTAATATAGCAAGAAATGTTGCGACTATATATTCTTTAGTTGCGACTGGGAACAATTTAAAAAATGATACTCTTTTTTGTGTTTTTAATATTTTTTTTATTTCATATCTTCTTGATGATACTGATATTTCTTTTACTGTTACTTTTGTTTTTAATGGTTTTGCTTCTTCTTTTCTTTGTAAGAATTTTAAAAAAGCTTCAGTTAAAATATCAATACTTGCATTTTGTTCTACCTTTTTATCTTCTTCTATGTATTCGTTAATATTTTCTGGTAATTTAGTATGAATATCTCTTCTTATATTTTCTTTTTCTTTTAGAGTCTTAGTAATTTCTTTATAAGCTTCATATTCAAGAAGTCTTGTGACTAACTCTTCTCTTGGATCTATTTCAACTTCTTCTTCCACTTTTGGATTTGGAAGTAACATTTTAGATTTTATTTCTAGAAGTTCACTTGCCATTACTAAATATTCACTTGCTATTTCTAGATTCATTCTTTCTTGACTTTCAATGTAGTCTAGATATTGTTTTGTGATTAATTCTATTTTTATATCAAAGATATCCATTTTACTTTCTTTAATTAAGTGAAGAAGTAAATCAAGGGGTCCTTCGAATTGATCAATTTTAAATTGTATATCCATATATATCACCAACTATAAATATTATAACATAAAACTTTAAGATATGACATTCTAAGATTTGTCAAGAATAAAATTTTATGATATTATAGACACTACAAAAAGACACGAAATTTATAAA
>CANRNO010000027.1 GCA_947632065.1 uncultured Bacilli bacterium
GTGGCACCAGTATGCATCGGTTCGATCCCGATATATCGCCCCATAATAAAAATTACCCTTGTTTATCAAGGGTTTTTCTATGCAATTAATTTTTACCTCTTATTTTACCTCTTATTTTTATAAAATAAAAAAGAATTGCTGTAAGCTTTGAGATTGAGATTCGCAACTTTA
The DNA here is from genome assembly GCA_947632065.1 of uncultured Bacilli bacterium. Lineage (GTDB taxonomy): Bacteria > Bacillota_I > Bacilli_A > RF39 > UBA660 > CANRDQ01. The sequence goes on from CANRNO010000027.1 coordinate 172, forward strand.
AATAGCAATTCAACATCTAGAGAAATTAATTTTTCTCCGGTTTTAATATAACATAAAGACTATATACTTGTTTTTGGACTTTCTATATTATCTTTATTTATAGGTATTGCTTTTTGTACTTCAGGTAATTTTTCAAATTCAATATCAATAGTCATATCTTTAGTGATGTTTTCTAAAGTTAATTTACCATTAATTACGTCTTTAATTCTATCTTCACCATTAACTATAACAGATTTTATTTTATAACCTTTATTAGGTACAATATCAAAAGTTTGACTCTTACCATGTTCTATTTCAAAAGATTTATTTGGGTTTACAGTACCACCATTACTTATATTAATAGTAACATTATATAATATAATTTCAACATCATGTCCACTAACATTTTCAATATCAGTTGTTGAAGTTATATTACCATCTGTATTATCTATTGTTCCATTTTTATTTTGTAAAGTACCATTGTTAGTAATATTACCTTCATTTACTATTTTTCCGTTATTAGTTACAGTAACATTTTCAGGAATAGTTAAGCTAGAGCCTTCTTCAACAGTTAAAACAGTACCATCAGGAATATTCATATCATGGTTAAGGACTACATTTCCCATAACAGTTCCTGTTTTTCCAGATTCATCAAAAACTATTCCATTAAAGTCATTAGAATCTATATCTAATCTATCAGTATATACAGTAGCATTACCATTTCCTTTTAAGAAAACTTTACCTTTATCTTCATCATTACCAGTAGCACTACCTAATACATCTGTATAAATATTTCCTCCATTTAAAGTAATAGTTCCGCTCATTTCTCTTTTTTGTGGATCCCAACCTGAACCAATTCCTGATGGTCCAGAACCATTAGAACTTTTATAACTTGTATGAATATTTCCTCCATTAATAGTAATATTACCAAATGGATGATTATATTGACTACCAATAACTGCACTAAAGGATGTAGAACCTACATTATCTACCTCGGCATATAAAGTTCCATTTCCATCAATTTCTAAAGATGTATTTTGGGGCACTCTAATAGCAGATGCTTCTTGACCAGCCTTTAAATGATTTTCTCCAATTAATATTAATTTTGCACTACTACCACTTAATAATCCAATAGTATCTTTCCATCCACCAGCATATGTATCTGCAGTATAATCATTTAAAGTAATAGATACATTTGTTGCATTTTCTTTTACTACTATTCCATAATTATTAGCATTGCCAGATAATTCAACAGAAGCATTACTATCTAGATAAATTATTTTTTGTCCTTCATCAATTGTATAACCAGTTCCTTTTATAGTAGCAGATGTATTTCCAATATTTACAGCATCCTCAGCACTTACATTTATTATTGGTATTAATAAAATTCCTAAAATAAATAATACTAAAGTTTTCTTTAATATACTTTTTAAATTCATTTTATCATTCTCCTTGTTTTTTCTTTCAACTTACTAAATTAGCACATTATTATAAAGCTAGATATTAATAATGTCAATTAAATTTATTTTGGTTTTATATAGATTTTGTGATATAATAATGTTGTAAATCTTTGATGAGGACATAATAGATTATATTAGTATTTTAAGAGAGTTATCGTTTGGTGGAAGATAATAATACATTAATCTATTCCTACCTTTGAGTGAAATGTAAACATTTCCGGTTAATAGCCGTTATTTAAATTAAGTAAAGTAAGGATGGTACCGTGCATAATGCACTCCTTTGGTATCATCCTTTTTTTTAGAATATATTTAATAAGAAAGGAAGATATGTATGAAATTAAGTAAATTAAATATTAAAAAAATTAATTTGAATGATGTTGATGAAAATTATTCTGTTCAAGACATACTTATGAAACTTGGAGAATTATATCAATTTGAAAGTGGTATTTATGGATATGGGAACATATGGAATAAAATGCAGAGAAATGTTGAAGATATAATTATTAGTGAATTAGATAAAGCTGATTGTATTCAAGTAGATTTTCCAAAGTTACAACCAAGAAAAATATGGGATCAATCTGATAGATGGAATCTTTATACTGATGAGGCTGATATTATGTTTACTTTAGATAATAATTTAGGAGAATATGGTCTTGCTCCTACTGCTGAGGAGTGTGCAACTATATTTGGTGCGAATAGACTTCCTTCATATAAAGCATTACCTACTACTTATTATCAAATTGGAGAAAAGTTTAGAAAAGAGATTAGAACAAGAGGATATTTATTTAGACCTAGAACTTTTACTATGATGGATGCTTATTCTTTTGATAGAACAGAAGAAGATATGCATAAGACATTTAATAAAATGCATGATGTTTATATGAATATATTTAATAGAATTGGTATTAAAGTTGTACCTGTTGTTAGTGATGGTGGTACTTTTGGTAGTAGTGTATCTGAGGAATTCCAAGCATTTACTGAACTTGGAGAAGATATAATTTTATATGATAAAAAGAATAATGTAGGACTTAATAAAGAAGTTTTAGAATTTGATGATAAAGATACTTTTATTAAGGCTTTTGGAGTTAGTGATATTAATGATTTATTAGAATATAATTCTGTTGAATTAGGAAATAATTTTGAACTTGGTACTAAGTATTCTAATTCTATGAAGTTATATTTTACTGATGAAGATGGTAAAAGTAAACCTTATTATATGGGATGTTATGGAATTGGTCTTGGTAGAATTGTTGCTTGTATATTAGAAAATAGTGTTATAAAAGATAATGGAAAAATAAAAGGATTTTCTATACCTTATAATGTTGCACCTTATAAAGTTCAAATTATTTATAATGAAGATAATAAAGATAAAGCTTTAAATCTTTACAATAATCTTTTAGAGAGAAATATTCCTGTTATTATAGATGATCGTAAAGATTTAACTATAGGAAATAAAATAAAAGATGTTTATGCTTTAGGTACTCCTAAGATGATAATTTTAGGAAATAAATTTGATGGAAATAATTATGAAGTTGAAGATACTAAGACTGGAGAAATTCAAAGATTTGATTTAGAAGAGTTAATTGACACATTAAAAGGTTCACATTAAATTGTGAACCTTTATTTTTATTTATAAATTAAACTAACGTTTAAAGTAAAGAGTGAAATGTATTTTTTATTAAATGGTGAGAAACTAATCTTTTATAATCTTATCTACATCACTTCCTTTCATGATTTAATTATATAAATAAAATGTAGATAAATTATAAAAAGATTATGTGAAATTATGTTATTACTCTACTGTTACACTCTTAGCTAAGTTTTTAGGTTTATCGATATCACATCCACGAAGAACTGCGATTTCGTATGCTAGAAGTTGTAGGCTTGGTACAACTAGGATACTTTGGATGAATTCTGATACTGTTGGAACAACTATTTTTAGTTCTTTATAAACATCTATATCTTCTGTTGTTACAATTATTACTTTAGCACCACGTGCTGCGACTTCTTCTACATTTGCATATGTTTTATCTTTAAGTTTTTTATCAGTAATGATTGCAAGTACTGGTGTTCCCTCATCTATTAGAGAAATAGTTCCATGTTTTAATTCTCCAGCTTGGAATGTTTCACTATGAATATAAGATATTTCTTTCATTTTAAGACTACCTTCCATACTCATAGAATAATCTATTCCACGTCCTATGAAGAATACATCTTCGTTTTTATATATTTCTTTAGCTAGATTTTTATATAAATCACGTTTTTCTAATACTCCTCTAATTTGTTTTGGTAATAATTCATATTGTTTTATAATATCTTGATATTCATCTTCTTTTATAAGTCCTTTTTTATAAGCTGTCTCACGTGCAAGTAATGTTAGAACTAAAGCTTGTAAGATATATGCTTTTGTTGTTGCAACTGCGATTTCTGGTCCTGCTTTTATAAATAAGACATTATCACATTCATTAGCAATAGTTGAGTATTCAGCATTAACAATAGCAAGTGTATCTACATCTTCTCTTTCTTTTACTTTGTTCATAGCTGCGATTGTATCTGCAGTTTCTCCTGATTGAGAAATTAATATTACTAAAGTTTTTCTTGTATATAAAACTTTTTCATAACGATATTCACTAGCAACTTCTACTATTGTTGGAATGTTTGCGAATTTTTCAAATAAACTTTTACCAATCATTCCTGCATACATTGCAGATCCACATCCAATAATATGGATTTCTTCATATTCTGATAAATCTAAATCATTTAATTTATCTTTATAGTAATTAATTAAGTTTTCCACAACTGTTGGTTCTTCCATCATTTCTTTCAACATATAATGTGGATAACCATTTTTTCCTGCTTCTTCTTTTAGATAATTTGTCTCTTTTACAACTTTATCAACTTTTTTTCCATTTTCATCATATACATCAGCAGTCTTATCAGTTAATACAGCAACCTCATATGTATCTAGTAACATATATTTATTTGTATAATCTAGTATTGCTGGGATGTCTGAGGCCATAACTGTTTCATCATCACCAAGTCCAATAATAAATGGACTATCTTTTCTAGTTGCATATAATTTATTCTCTTCACCATCTATCATAATTACTAAAGCAAAACTTCCTGTTAATTGTTTAGTTGCTTTTGTGATAGCATTAATCACATCAGAGTCTTTTAATTCTTTATCAATTAAAGCTGCGATTACTTCTGTATCTGTTTCTGATTTAAAAGTATATCCTTCATTTTCTAGTTTTTCTCTTAACATATTAGCATTTTCAATAATACCATTATGAACTAGAGTTACTCTTCCAACATTATGTGGATGAGCATTTTCATCTGATACTCCTCCATTAGTTGCCCATCTTGTGTGTGCTATACCATAACTTGCATCAATTAACTTTTCATTTTGAATCTTTTCTTTTAAATCCTTAACACGTCCTACTGATTTAATAATTTGTAGTTCGCTACCATTATTAAGTGCAACTCCTGATGAATCATAACCCCTATATTCTAGTGTAGTAAGGCCATTTAATAAAACCTCACTAACATTTTTCTTCCCTAAATATCCAACAATTCCACACATATTTTTTCCTCCTAATCATCGTATGCAATTTTATATAGAATGGAGTTCATAACTACTCCACTTAATGAACACGACAAAATCAAAAAGTTTGTCTTACAATATTCAATGCTTACTTCATTTAAAAGATACCTTTTAAAATCTATCGCAATAAATATTCTAAAATATACTATTAAAAAATATAAAGTAATAACTATTATTAAAACATTATAAATTGGCATTTTAGTTAGTTGTTGGTTGCCAGGTAAGTAAAAATATAATCTAACCATTAAAAATATAGTTAATGCTATTATTAATAGAACTCCCTGCCAAGACGACTTAAATATTAAAGGTAGTAATTCTATAGTAAGCCATAAAATTACTAATATACATAATTGCCCAATATAATATAGTATTTTCTTCATATTAATATTATTTATATTCATTTTGATCCGCTAGTTTTGTCCTCTCTATTTCTTCTTTAAATACTTCATCAAATCTAGGCAACTCCTTTTTTATTACGTCTTGATATACATTTTTAGTATTTTCAATAGCTTTACGTACATCTAATATATCTACGTATTTTCTATTATCAAATACAGCATATGAGAATGATTCTTGCATTAGTGTTAATACAATATCAGGATAACGTGATCCTATTTCATATATTCTTCTAAATTCACTAGTTAAATCTGTTAGAAACTCCGCTATTTTTTGTCTTATAAACGGATTATATTTCATCTTTACACCAGTTCTTTTTTCTATTTTAGGAATGGTTCCTACAACTATACGAATTGTTTCTGTACGAGTAGGTTCAGATACATCTACTCTTTGGAAACGTCTTGTAAAAGCTTTATCTCTTAATATAAATCTTTCATATTCTTCACTAGTAGTAGCACCTATTACTTTAATATCTCCTCTATCAAGTCCTGGTTTAAACATATTCGCAAAATCTAATGCTTCTCCACGAGAACCCATTAAAGTATGAATCTCATCAATAAATAAAATTAAGTTTTTATATCGTTTTAATTCATCCATTAAGTTTTGAATTTTAGATTCTCCTGTTACTGGATCTATTCCAAGTAAAGCAGAAGTATTAATTTTAATTACTCTATAATCTTTTAAGGCATTAGGAATATTACCAATTTGAATACGGTAAGCTATACCTTCTACTATGGCTGTTTTTCCTACACCAGGTTTTCCAGTTAAGATAACAGATTTATCTGGAGTTAGTAATACTAATACTGCATCTTTTATCTCTTTTTCACGACCAATCGCAGGATTAGTAATGAATTCTTTTTTAGAAAAATCTTCTCCATAAGTTTCTATGATACTAATTCTTTTCTTTCTAATATCAAATTTTTCCTCTTCTCTCAATTGAAAACCTCCTCTCTACTTTATTATAACAGAAAAGATAGAAAAAAGACAGATAAATTATCTGTCAAAAATTAAATTTATTTTAAGTTATTTATTAAGTTAAAAACTGTGTAACCTATTTTAAAATATATATGGTTTAGTAGACGTTCCTTCACCATCGGAGAAGGTAGTTCCAGGTTTTAGATATACAACTGGACGGACCACAATGGCGTCAGACGGACGGACGGTGCTTACATAGCCCCCAGGGTAAATACCGAGTACGACGGAATTATTCGCGGTCCCAGGAGTAAGAGTCCATTGATGCTCAGATGAGTGTCCTTTATAAATCCATCCACTATTTGGATTTCCATTACTACACCAATTTAAATTACCTGTACATGTAGTATCTATTCCTTTTTCATATGTGTATCCATAATCACTTGGATACATTAATCCTACATATCCATCCCATGTAGTAGGTGCACCTGGTGCTCCCTTACTTCCTCTCTCTTGATTAAAGAATGCTTTTAAACTTTTATCATTACCCCAATCAAATCCTCCTAGATACCATTTCATTTTCTCTATCTTTCCTTTTAGGCTTGCTGATAATGAATTATATGTACTTCCTGAGTTTAATTCTGTTTGTAATGTTGCTGGTCTAGTCCAAGTATTAGAATTAGATGTGTCCCAAGCAATTTTTCCTACTGATTGATCTTTTATTAATTTGATTCTCTGTTGAGTCTTACTTCCTGTTGAATCAGGATCATTGAATACCCCTATGATTCTCCATATACTATTATCATCATTCATCTTTACATAGTTATATGGGTCATCCCCTATATATCTATATGCTGTACTTCCGTCTGGTTGACTGAATTCAAACATTTCATGTTTTGTTTTTTCATTATATTCTGCTTCATTTAAATTACTTGGTAATCCATTAACATCTATTGTTTTTGATTTTATTGTTATTCCTGTTGTGATTGGTAATGCTGTCATTTGATTATTTGATGCATCTTTTATTGCTCCTTCTTTTATGGTTGTAGCAAGTACACCTGTTCCACTAAAGTTTGTTAATGTTATTGTATAACTCTTTCCATTTTCTATTCCTGTTCCAGAGTCTACTGTTATGTCTGCTGTACCTGCTTCTCCATCATATGTTACTGTTATATTTTCTTTTGTTAAATCATTTGATATTGAACCACTATTATCAGTACAGTTTACTACTATCTTTACTGTTCCACTTGGTTCTATTTCAGTAGACCCTGGTGGTTCTGTACTCTCTAACTTACATACTGGTGCTTCTATATCTTTTGCAAAGGCATAATATGTTGTTGTATCTGATGGTGTTACTGTTGTTGAATCTATTTTACTTGCATAATCTGTTGTTTCTTGTTCTCCCCAATATGTTTGATCATATCCTTTATTCCCTGTTATCGTTGGTAAAGTTATACTACATGTCTCTTCATCTCCATATCTTGTACATGAATCACTATCTTTTGTAAGAGATGATACTCCTGAAGTCTTTGTATATGTTACATTTACTAACTTTGTTCCTCTTGCATAATATGTATCATCTGCATTTACTTCTACTGATGTTGATGGATTACTTCCACTTTTTGCTGTAGCTTCTGTTGACCAGAAACTTCCTGTGTATCCTTCTTTTACTGTAATACTTGGTAGTTCTATACTACAATTCGCATCATTTCCATATAATGTGCATTTATCATTTTGTTTTCCTATTGATGTTACTCCTCCTGCTGTCTCATATGTTATATTTACATCTTTTTTTACTAATGCATAATATGTGGTTGAACTCTTTACTTCTATACTTCCTGGTTCCTCTCCTTCATGTGCATTATTATTTTCTGACCAGTATCCTGTATATCCATCTTTTTCTGGTGTAATAGAAGGTAGTGTTACATTACATCCACTTCCATCTTTTTCTATTGTACATGTTAATTCTGTTTTATCTTCTATTGAAGATACTCCATCTCCTTTTACTAGAGTTACTTTTATGGTATCATTTATTTTTACTTCTGTTGTGAGTGTAGTCTCTATATTTCCTTTCCCTGAGTTGTCTGTTACTGCATTAGCTGGTATCTTTACTGTTAATGGTCCTAAGTTTTTAAATCCTTCTAAATGTAAGGTATATCTTTTTCCATTCTCTATTGGTGTTGTATTACTTATTGACTTGGTTAAACTAACTTCATTTCCATCTATTAAAGTTGTTAAACTTTCTGCGGTTAAATCTTTATTTATTGATCCACTATTATCTGTACAATCTATTTGTACATCTACATTACCTTCTTTAGGTACTGTTTTTCCTACTGCATTATATATCTTACATACAGGAGACTCTATATCATTTGCTTTGGCATAAAGTGTTGTATTATTACTTACTTCTATACTTCCTGTCTTTCCTGTTGTCTCTCTTTCTTCTTCTGTCCAGTATCCTTCATCATATCCTACTTTTGGTGTGATATCTGGTAGAGTTATATTACATGTATTACCTTCTGTTATATCACAATATAATTCACTTTCATCTGGTGAGATACTTTCTACTCCATCTCCTTTTTGTAGTGTTACTGTTACTCTCTTATTTATCTTTACTCCTGTATCTATCTCTATCTCTTCATTTGTATTATTATATTTATCACTTACTACTCCACTATCTATCTTTATCTTTATAGGTCCATCCTTTTCGAATCCATTTAATGTTAAGGTGTGTTGTATTCCATTATTTGTTGCCTCTGTCAAAGATACTCCTTCTGTTAATTCTTTCTTAGTAGGTTCAACTTCTTCATTATTTACTAAGACATGAATGTTTTCTTTTGTCATGTTTGATACTACTGTTCCACTTTCATCTGTACACTTAATGTCCATTGTAATATCTTCATCTCTATTTGCTTGTGTCTTATTTTGATTTAATACTATACATGTTGGTCCTTTTTTATCTTTTGGTATTATTGAGGCATCTGTTGATACATCTACTCTTATTTTAAATGTTTTTACCTCTTCACTTACCTCATATTTATCACTTACCCACATTCTTAATCTGAATTCTTTTACTCCACTTTCATAGAATGTGTCTTGATATAATAGTTTTCCATCTACTTCTTCTGGTCCTTTTACATTATCTAAATCATCATATGTTGGTACATCCTCATATCCTTCATATACTTGATCATCTTGATCTGTTAGATATATCTTTACATAATCTTCACTTAATTTATTCTCTACTTCTCCTGTTATATCTACTGCATATACAAAGTATGGTATTGTGATATCTCCTCCTATTGTTGAGGTTACATCAAAATCAAAATACTTTTGGGTATCATCATTTGTTAATTTCTTTCCTTCTTCATCTGTTGTAGGATATGCATCTGTTAGAGTTACACCATTACTTGTTTCATTATACAAAAATGATACTGCACCTGTAGTTATCTCATTTTCTTTTGTTCCTTTCTTTGTATATTGAAATGCTGCATAAGTTACTCCTATTATGGTTATAAATAATAATACTAATCCTATTATTATTCCTACTTTTCTATTTTTATTTTCTTCTTTCATCTCTCTCACCTTTCTTACTTTTACCTATTATAATTTAATTATAATACTGTGTTGTCAGTCTAGCAACATACATATTTTGGAAAAAATGAGAAAATTTAGGTGGTGAGGGAAATGAAAATAGATAAAAATTGTGATGATTATTGTTATTACCAAGCAAGAATAAATATTAGAAAATATAGAAAAATGCGAGGTATTACTGCTCAAGAATTAGCAGATAAAAGTGAATTATCTCATCAATTCATTAGAAGTTTAGAGGCAATAAAAATAGTTAAACGACCTAGACTTGACACTTTATTTCGAATATCTAAAGCGTTAGATATTGAATTAAAACAACTTTTTGATGATATTGATGATGAATATAAAATATAAAAGTAAAAAACTACTTGATAATAAGTCTAAAAAAAACTGTTACAAAAAGTAACAGCGAGAGTGTAAAAAACTTTGTGTAAAGTTACCATCTATGGTAATAAAGATATTAGAGACTAGAGAATCAGTCTCTTTT
>CANRNO010000028.1 GCA_947632065.1 uncultured Bacilli bacterium
TGGGCGGAGCCCTTTACTATTCACACCAGCATAGCTGGTGGTTTTAAATGGAAAACTGATGTTTTCCATAATAAAAATAAAATGTATAAACCAACATATACATTTTATTTTTTTTCAAATTTTTCAGCTAAATCTTTTATCTTTCTAAATCTATGATTAAGACCCGATTTAGTAATTTTATTTCCACTTTCTAATGAAATAATTTCACTTAATTCTTTTAAAGAAGCTTCTGGATATTTTTCTCTATAAATTAAAGCTTCTCGAGTTTTATCATCCAAAAGTTCAACACCCATATTATCTCTAATAACTTCAATATGTCTAAGTTGAACAGATGCAGCTGAAATAATTTTATCAACATTTGCTTGTTCACAATTATTCAGTCTATTAGTTCTATTCTTTTGATCATGATAAATTCTTATATCCTCAAAATACATAACTGCCTTATTAGTTCCCAAAATTTTAATAAAATCACTAATCTTTTCTGCTTCTTTTAAATATACCATATATCCTTTACCACGATTTAATATCTTAGCATTCATATCAAAAATATTTAAAATTTTTTGTACAAACACAGCCTCACTAGGTCTATCAACTAACATTTCCATATGATAACGAGATGTCTTAGGATCATTAATAGAACCACTTGATAAAAAAACACCTCTAAGATAACCCCTAATTTCCGCATTACCATCTACAATATAAGAACTAGGAACATCTAAAATTTTTCCTTTAGAAGAATAACCTAAACTATTTAAAATTTCAAAATCTTTATCACTAAAACTAATTACATATAAAACCTTTTTAGAAAAATTATTATTTTCTGTTTCATCAACATTAACTTTTATATCATACTTATTTTGAAAAAAGTCACACAAAAAATCTTTAGTTTTAATATTCTCAGTAGTCATAAAAAATCTATCATCTTTTAAATAACCATTATTACGTATAAATCCAGATATTAAAGCAATCATTTCTGTTGCAGGATATTCTTTCGCAGTAATTTCATTTTTTATTTTGGTAGTATAAGACATCTTAATCCCTCATTAAATATGAAAAAATACAAGAACTTAATTTCAATGAATTATGTCTAATAACTCCATCTATTACAGTAAGCATATCAGACTCAATTAAATCAATATCAAGTTTTTCTAACTCTTCATAATCTATTACAACTTGATCTTTTTGTTCTTCTGTTTCATATATTTTTACTATTTCTGGATCTATTTCTGTCTTACTTGCAATTACAACATCAACTTTTCTCTTATCAAGATAATTATTCAATAACTTAACATGATCAGATACACTAAACTTATCAGTCTCTCCTGGTTGAGTCATTGCATTACATAAATACATAATAGGTGCCTTACTATCGTTCAAAGCATTCTTAATCTCTTTACAAATTATATTAGGTAAAATACTAGTATAAAGACTTCCCATACTAAAGATAATTAAATCAGCTTCTTCTATAGCATAAAGTACTTCATCTAATACCTTAGGTTCTTTTTTATAATAAATTCTTTTAAACTTTCTACGTGATTCAGTAATTTGTTCTTCACCTTCAATAACATCACCTTCAACAGTCTCACCCATTAAAGTTAAATCAGCTTCTTCTGATATAGGTAAAACTCTATGTCTTACATCTAAAAGTTTACTTAATGAATCAATAGAATCTTTCAAACTACCTGTAATATTAAAAAGTGAAGTAAGTATCAAATTACCAACTGCATGACCATTTAAATCACTAGTAGTAGAAAAACGATACTCTAACATTTCCTTTATATTAGAATCAATAGAAGAAAGATTAGTAATAACTTTTCTAATATCTCCAACTGCAGGCATATTAAATTCACGTCTTAATTTACCTGTACTTCTTCCATTATCACTTACAGTAATAACAGCAGTTATATCTACCGGAAAATCTTTAAGTCCAGTTAATAAGAAAGACATTCCAGTTCCTCCACCTAAAACAACAACTTTTTTTTGCATAATATCTTCTCCTCTCGCTATTTAGATAAATCTTTTATAATATTAACTGCAGCAGTAGTAGCATCTCCAACTGCAGTAGTAAGTTGAAATACTTTTTTACACCTAACATCTCCAATAGCATAAACCCCTCTAACTTGAGTCTGCATATTATTATCAGTCTCTATATATCCATCCTTATTAGTAATATTCAAATTACTAAATACTTCACTTGCAGGAGTATGTCCTATAAATATAAAACAACCATCACTATTAATTATACCCTTATTAGTCTCAACTCCTACAACAATTCCATTTTCTTCTTTAAAATCAATTACATTAGTTTTATATAATATATTAAGATTATCCAAATATTTTAAATGATCTTGATACATATCTTTTGCTTTCAAATAGTCATCTTTACAAATTAAAGTTACACTTTTGGCAAGGGAAGATAAATATAAAACAGCCTCTACTGCAGAATCTCCCTGACCAATAACTACAACATCTTTATTTTTATATAAAGGGCCATCACAAATAGCACAATAACTAATACCTTTTCCTTCAAAAGTAGGATTCAAAAAATCAAAAGTTCTAGGAACACGACCAGTTGCGATAATAATATTTTCAGCACCCAAAGTACCTTTATCAGTAATAACATTTTTAATATTATCTTCTATTTTTATGGATTGAACTTCTGCGGCAACATAGTCAACTTTTAATTCATTAACTTGATTAAGCATATTCTTCGCAAGATCAATACCACTTATCTTAGAAACTCCAGGATAATTTTCAATAAGTGGAGACTTTAACATTTGACCTCCAGGAGCCCCTCCTTCAATAATACAACAATTAATAGAAGATCTCTTTAAGAAAAGAGCCGCAGTAAGTCCTGCCGCTCCTGCTCCTATAATAATTACATCATAATGTGTTTGATTCACTTTCCTGCACCCTCTTTCCATTATACAAATTATCAAAATTAGAGCCTATACCTCTAACAATAAACAAAATAATACCTACAACAAATAATACAACTGAAACAATTTGAGCAACTTTAAAAGATGAAAGCATTAAACTATCTGTTCTCATACCTTCGATAAAAAATCTCGCAGTAGAGTACCACATCAAATAAAACGCTGTAAGTTGTCCTATTTTTAAATAAGGATAAAAACGTCTTATAATTACCATCGCTAAGAAACCAAATAAATTCCAAACAGATTCATAAAAGAATGTAGGTTGATGATACGCTCCCATAATATACATACCATCTATAATAAATTTAGGAATTCCCTGACTTTGTAAAGTTTTAAGAGTTGTAACCGCACCATATGCCTCTGAATTAAAGAAATTTCCCCATCTACCAATAGCTTGTCCAATAATAAGACCAACTACTATAATATCAAATATTTCTAAAACACTTTGCTTTTGTTTTTTACAATATATAAAAGTAACTATCGCACCAGTAATTATCGCACCATGAATCGCAAGTCCTCCATTCCAAATTTCAAGAATTTCAACTGGATTATTTTTATATACATCAAAATTAAAAAAAACATAATAAAGCCTTGCTCCTATAATACCAAATATTACATTATAAAATATTAAGTTAGTTAAAAAAGTATCACTTATACCTCTTTTTTTCATTTCAAAATAACAAACAAGTGAACCAACTAAAATACTTACAAACATAAAAATAGAATACCAATAAATTTGAATAAAACCTAAATCAAGTGCAATCCTATTCATAACGTTTCACCCTCTTTATAATCTGTTTTATTACTAACTCTTCCATTAAAAAATTCATAATAGAAAGAAGTATCGCAATAAAAAGTGCTATAAAAGTATCATAAAGTTGAAAATGACTACCAAGTATCCAATCAGTAAGTTTCAAAATAAATAAATTTATACAAGGATAAAAAAGTCCCAAAGTAACACCTGTTATAGGAATAGTTAAACTAACAAGCATTGGTTTTATAGTTTGATTTAAAAAATATATTATCAAAACCGCAACAGCAGGATAAATCAAATAATGATGAGATGTATCTATATAAAAAGATTTAAAAAAAGATCCAACAAAAATAAATACAATAGTATATCCTACCATATAAAGAAGCCATTTAAAAAAGCGATTAATTCTTACTTTATGTTTTTCTTTATCAATAATAACTAATCGCATAATCTTCACCTCTACAATACCTTCTTTAAGTACTCTCCAGTATAAGAACCTTTAACTTTAGAAACTTCCTCAGGTGTTCCACACGCAACAACACTTCCTCCTAAGTCTCCTCCTTCTGGTCCTAAATCTATGATGTAATCAGCAACTTTAATAACATCTAAGTTATGTTCTATCACTATAACTGTATCTTTATTATCTACTATTTTCTGTAAAATTGCAAGTAATCTTTTAATATCATCAGTATGAAGCCCAGTAGTCGGTTCATCTAAAACAAACAAAGTTTTACCTGTTGCTTTTTTCTGTAGCTCTTTTGCAAGTTTTACTCTCTCAGCCTCTCCTCCAGATAATGTAGGAGCACTTTGTCCAAGTTTAATATAACCAAGTCCTACTTCTTCTAATACTTTAAGTTTGTTTTTTATTTTAGTATGGTTTTCAAAAAATTTAAGTGCTTCACTAACTCTCATATCTAAAACATCTGCAATATTCTTATCCTTATATCTTATGTTTAAAGTCTCTTTATTATAACGAGTACCACCACATACTTCACAAGGAACATAAACATCAGGTAAAAAATGCATTTCTATTTTCTTAACACCGTCTCCTCTACAAGCCTCGCATCTTCCTCCCTTTACATTAAAAGAGAAACGATTCTTTTCAAATCCATACATCTTAGCTTCTTTTGTATTAGTAAACAACTCTCTAATATCATCAAAAACACCTGTATAAGTTGCAGGATTACTACGAGGAGTACGTCCAATTGGATTTTGTGTTATCTGAACAAGTTTATCTATATTATTAAGTCCAAGTATTTTCTTATATTCACCAGGTTTAGGTTTAGATTTATATAACTCTTTACTAACTGCTTTACAAAGAATCTCATTAATTAAAGAACTCTTACCACTACCACTAACTCCAGTAACACAAGTAAATGTTCCAAGAGGTATCTTAACATCAATATTTTTCAAATTATTAGTAGCGGCACCTTTAACTTGTAAATATTTTTTAATACCTTTTCTTCTCTTTTTAGGAATTTCAATACATTTTTTACCAGTTAAGTATTGTCCAGTTAAACTATCCTCACACTTCATAACTTCTTCTGGTGTACCACACGCAACAACACGTCCACCACGATCTCCTGCCTTTGGTCCAATATCAACTAAATAATCAGCTGCAAGCATAGTATCATGATCATGTTCAACAACAATAAGTGTATTACCTAAATCTCTCATTTGTAATAAAGAATTTATAAGCTTATCATTATCTCTTTGATGAAGTCCAATACTAGGTTCATCTAAAACATATAAAACTCCAGTAAGTCTAGAACCTATTTGAGTCGCAAGTCTAATTCTTTGTGCTTCTCCTCCAGATAAAGTACCTGCACTACGTGAAAGAGTCAAATACTCAAGTCCTACATTAGAAAGAAATAAAAGTCTAGACTTAATCTCTTTAAGTATTAAATCAGCAATCTTCTTCTGTTCCTCACTAAGATTAATATTATCAAAGAAAACAAGTAATTCTTTAATACTCATAGTAGTAACTTCATAAATATTCTTTCCTGCAATTTTAACCTCTAATACATCATCATTAAGTCTAGCTCCATGACAACTCTCACAAACAAGTTCAACCATATAATTCTCAAGCCAATCTCTTATCCATCCACTACTAGTTTCCATATAACGTCTTTCAAGATTATTAATAATCCCCTCATAAAAGTCAACATTATTCATTATATTTCCACTCTTAGTACGATAATTAAACTTAATAGGTTCACTAGTACCATATAAAACAATATCTTTTTGACGAGCAGTAAGCTTCTTAAAAGGTTTATCCATAGAAATCTTATAATGATCACATACACATTTTAACTTTTTATAATATAAATTACCTTGATCATCACTAAGAGTTTTAATACATCCCTCATTTATAGATAAATCTTTATCAGGTATTACTAAATCAGGATCAATTCTAAGTTTTATACCAAGTCCTTTACAATCAGGACAAGCACCATATGGAGCATTAAAACTAAACATTCTAGGCTCTAACTCTGGAAGTGAAAATTCACAATAAGGACAAGCAAAATCTTCAGAAAATACTAATTCACGTTTTTTATCACCAAGTATTTGAATTACAACCTTACCACCACTAAGACGTGTCGCAGTCTCAATAGATTCATGAAGTCTACTTCTAATATTTTCTTTTATAACAATTCTATCAACAACAACATCAATCTTATCCTTTTTATTTTTTTCAAGTTCTATATCCTCAGATAAATCTCTAATCTCTCCATTTACTCTTACTCTAACATAACCTTCTTTTCTAAGGTTATCAAGTAAATCTTTATGAGTACCTTTTTCTCCATGTACAACAGGAGACATAATAATCATCTTAGTACCATCTTCATAAACAAGTAACTTATCCACCATTTCTTCAACACTTTGAGAAGTAATAGGAATATGATGATTAGGACAATAAGGAACCCCAACTCTTGCAAATAAAAGTCTTAAATAATCATAAATCTCAGTAACAGTACCAACTGTACTTCTAGGATTTTTACTAGTAGTTTTTTGATCGATTGATATAGCAGGAGAAAGTCCTTCTATACTATCAACATCAGGTTTTTCAGAACCACCTAGAAATTGTCTAGCATAAGCAGATAAACTCTCAACATATCTTCTTTGTCCTTCTGCATAAATAGTATCAAATGCTAAAGAACTTTTACCACTACCACTAACACCAGTCATAACAGTCATTTTATTTTTAGGTATTTCAATACTTACATTTTTCAAATTATTTTCACGTGCTCTTTTTACAACAATTTTATCTTCCATATCTAATCACCTACGGCTCATATTATAACACACTTTCCTATAAAAAGTCATCCAAAAAACACAAAATACCTAAAATAAAACCAACAAAATATTTATTTTATTCAAATCAAAATTTGTGCTTATTTAGAGAACTTTCGTATTATAATAAAAAAGAAAAGAGTTAAGAACTCTTCATTTCAAATAATATATCACGTAACTCCATAGCACGTTCAAAGTCTAAGTTAGCAGCTGCCTCTCTCATTTCAGACTCTATCATTTCCATATCTTTAACTTTTTCTTTTTTACTTACTTTCTTAAATTTCTTTTCACTAACATCTACATTACTAATAACTTCTCTTATTTCTTTATTAATAGTAGTAGGAACAATATTATTATCTTTATTATATTTCTCTTGTATTTTCCTACGTCTTAAAGTCTCATCTATTGCTTCTCTCATACTATCAGTTATCTTATCACCATACATAATAACATGACCATTAGCATTCCTTGCACAACGCCCAATAGTTTGAATTAAACTTCTAGTACTTCTAAGGAATCCTTCTTTATCAGCATCTATTATCGCAATTAAACTAACCTCAGGTATATCAATACCCTCACGAAGTAAATTAATACCAACAACAACATCATACTTACCAACACGTAAATCATGTATAATCTGAAGTCTTTCTAATGTCTTAATCTCAGAATGAAGATATGCAACTTTAATATCTAATTCTTTTAAATAATTAGTAAGTTCCTCACTCATACGAATAGTAAGAGTTGTAACTAATACTCTTTCATTCTTCTCTATTCTATCTTTAATTTCACCAATTAAATCATCAATTTGTCCTTCACTCTTACGAACCTCAACTGTTGGATCTAAAAGTCCAGTAGGACGAATAATTTGTTCAACATATTTACCACCAGTTTTTTCAAGTTCATAATCTCCTGGGGTTGCTGAAATATAAATTGCTTGATTTATTTTTTTCTCAAACTCATCAAACTTTAAAGGTCTATTATCTAAAGCACTAGGAAGTCTAAATCCATACTCAACCAAATTTTCTTTACGTGCTCTATCCCCATTATACATACCTCTAACCTGTGGAAGAGTGACATGAGATTCATCAACAACAAGTAAAAAATCATCATCAAAGAAATCCATGAGAGTCATAGGAGTCTCTCCAGCACTTCTTCCTGCCATAGGAGCAGAATAATTCTCTATACCAGAACAAAAACCTGTCTCTTGTAACATTTCTATATCATGATTAGTTCTTTGTTCTAAACGCTCTGCCGCAACAAGTTTATTTTCTTCTTTCAAAACTGCAAGTCTTTCTTTAAGTTCACTTTTTATTCTCTTAATACCAGCTTGTAACTTCTCATCACTAATTACAAAATGACTTGCCGGAAAAATACTTATAGTCTTTTTATTATTAAGAACCACTCCAGTTAAAGCATCAATCTCACTAATTCTATCTATTTCACTTCCAAAAAACTCAATACGATAACCTGTAGTATTTTGATAAGCAGGTATAATTTCTAAAACATCTCCTCTTACCCTAAATGTACCACGTTTAAAATCCATATCATTTCTCTCATATAACATTTCAACAAGTTTAACTAAAACATCTTCCCTATTAATTTCATCACCTACATTTAAAGTAAGCATTTTATTCTCATATTCTTCTTTTTCTCCAATACCATAAATACAAGATACACTAGCTACTACAATAACATCACGTCTAGAAATCAAACTACTAGTAGCAGCATGTCTTAACTCATCAATTTCATCATTAATAGAAGAATCTTTTTCAATAAATGTATCAGTTGACGGAACATATGCTTCTGGTTGATAATAATCATAATAAGAAACAAAATACTCAACTGCATTATTTGGAAACAATTCTTTAAATTCAGAATATAATTGTCCAGCAAGTGTTTTATTATGTGCCAGAACAAGTGTAGGTCTATTAATCTCTTTAATAACATTCGCAATCGTAAATGTCTTACCTGTACCTGTCGCACCAAGTAATACTTGATGTTTCTTACCTTCTCTGACTCCTTCAACCAATTCATTTATTGCATTAGGTTGATCTCCATTAGGTTTAAATTTTGATACTATTTCAAACATTTTAATCACTTCCCATTTTTATTATGACTATTATTAATTTAAAATATTAATAATTAATCAAATAACATTAATAAGTGTTTTTTCGTTATATAATTTTATCATTTTTATATTGAAAAGACAAGGAAACACCTTGTCTTACAATCAAATTATTTTATCTATAATTTTTTTACTTTTATTTTATTATCCTCTCTTATTTGTGGATTATTCAAATAATTAGTAATTCCTTGTTTAATATATAAATCCATACTTTTTAACATTTTACTAGAATCATTTACATTTATTTTATCAATCGCATCAATTAATAACTTTTGTAATTCACTTTTTAATATCATTTCAACATCTTCATTTATTATTATTTTTTTAGATAAACTATCTATAATAGAATTAAAATATTCTTCTTCTTTTTCTATAATATTTTCTCTACTATCATAAAGATTACATTTATATAAAGAAATCAAATAATAAGTATCCATTTTATTTATTTCTTCTCTATCTTTATTCTGCATCTCTAATACTTCTTTATTTATTTTATTTACTTCTTTTAATAATAAAGGTTTACTAGATAAGTTTTTAGCTTTTGAAAAATACCATACTATATTGATTGCTGTTTTCTCTCCATAAAACTCACTTAACTGATATACATTTTCAAAATTAATATTAAGTTTTTTACATATAATTCTAGCTGTTTCAAGATTTATATATTCTGAATCATTAATAGTCTGCATTAGAGTATTTTCTTGACTATTAATAATATCACTTATTTCAGGTCTAACACTTTCCTTTTTAAATTTTGCTAATTTTTCTATACTTTGATTAGATAAAGTTAAATATTGATTTTGATTAACTTTATCCGAATAACACAATATTATTGACATAGCTTCAACATCAGAAAATCCTATATTTTTAAGTTTTTCTACTGTATCATAATCAATTGATAAAAAATCATAAATTTCTATAAATTTATAATCAGAAAAGTTATCATTAAATAACAATTGATTATATAATTTATTCTTTGCTCCTTTTAATTTATTCCTTGCTTCTATTTTTTTATTATTATGATATTCAGTTTTTGCTCTTTCTAATAATTCTTCATTAGAAAATTTAGAATATCTACCTTTAAGATTCATAATTCTACTAGACATTTCTGAATATGGATAATTATTTTCTTTACAATATTCTTCTAATCTTTTTCCGTAATAAGTTCCTTCTTTTATTTCTAGAATAATTTCACTTATTGCTTGAGCTTTAGTAATATCTTCTCTACCTTCATATTTTTCTCTATATACTTTACCCACATAATCAAAATCAATTCCCTTATTTGTTCTTCCAAAACTTAACCTAATATCAGATTTAATAGTCTTTCCTTCTTTTAATAATTTTACTATTTCTTTAAAAGCATCACTTTCTGATATAAAACGACTTCCTTCATAATTTTCTCTATATGCTCTTATCACATCAGCATAATTAACTGAGTTTTGTCTACAATAATCAATTAATTTATAATCATCAACTTTATATTCTTTATCTATATTTTGTGATTTAAAATTTGGTTGTTCATATTTTTTTCCATCATATTGCCCTCTAAATAAATATTCTAACTTATCAATTAAAGCATCAGGAAAAGGAATTTTATTTTTTTCAATATTATTATTTTCTATTAATTCTATTGGTTTTGGTAACTTTTCTAATAAACTATTCTTTGGTTTCACACTATCAATAGATTTCTTTTCATCCTGTTTTTCTTTCAAAGAATCTACTTCTTGTTTTGGTAACTTTTCTAATACACTATTTTTTGATTCCACACTATCAATAGATTTCTTTTCATCCTGTTTTTCTTTCAAAGAATCTA
>CANRNO010000029.1 GCA_947632065.1 uncultured Bacilli bacterium
TTGCATAAAAAAATGAATCTGTGGAAAACACAAATTCATTTTTTCTTTTGTTTCCTATTTTTTACCGGAACTCAAAAAATAAGATATTCAAAAAGCCCATAAAATGGACTTTTCTACTATTTTTTATTTTTCTTTTAGAAACTGGAATTTACTTTTCTATTTCACTAAAAATTTACTTTTTTTTAAAACTTTTACTTGTCGTTTTGCATCTTTTTTGATAAAGTAGTATTAGAATTGAAAGGTAGGTTATGGCTATGGCACGTAAATCTAATAAGTCTAAGGCAAACTCTATAGGTTTAGAACAAATCAAATCCACATTAATTGTATGGTGGATCGCAATGCTTTGTCTTATGGGAATAGGATTTATTTCTATAATAAATATCCAATATGAAGCATTAAGTAAGAAAGAAATTACTAAATTAAGCCAAATAACAGTTGAAGAAGGAAAAAATTATGGAGATGAAGACAATCCAGTAAAAGTATCATATTACAGTACTAATATAAATGGAAGTAAATATGACTTTTATACTTTAGATCCAACAACAGAAGTAACAGATGAAAAAGTATATTCTAATAAAGAATTAGTAGAAGATGATGGAATAATATCTATCTTAAAAAATGCTCAATATTTACCTGATAGTTATAGTAAAGAAGATAAAAAATCAATTACTCAACTTGCATTATGGATATATAAAGGTTATTTAGAAAAATCAGAAAAAAATGCTGTATTAAATAGTAATATTGGTTCACAAGTATCTTCTTTAGTAAAAAAAGCAAATGAAGAAAACTATAAACAATCATCAATAGTATTATCTACAAACACTCCAACAATAACATTATCAAAAGATAAAAAATATTATGTATCAGATTTAATAAAATTAAGTTTTAGTAATGAATATACAGTAGTAGACTATAAAATAGATTTAAGTAATGCTCCAAAAGGAACAAAAATAATAGATGAAAATGGAAAAGAAGTAGAAAACAATAAAAAAGTTAAAAATTTCTATTTAAAAATACCAGAAAAAAATGTAAAAGATAGTAATAAAGAATTTTCAATTGGAGTTACAGTCACAACTGCAGACTATTATGCATATGCTTTTAGAACATTAGTAAATAAAAGTGATGAAGCAGATGTTGTTTTAAATGATTTACAAATAAGATTAAATAAAACTAAAAACACAATTTCACTATATGTACCAAAAGAGACAAAACAATCTTTAATTAGTCAAAGTACTATATTAGGTTTCTTAGCACTTTGTGTAACTTCAGCAATCTGTGGAATAGTTATTCTTATAATTAATATAATCCAAAATCAAAAAGAAATAAGACGTCGTAAAAGAAAGAAAACAAGAAAAACAAGAAAATAAAATGAAAGGAATCTAAAAAGATTTCCTTTTTTTATATAAAAAACTTTGATATACTAAAAGCGAGGTGAAAAAAATGGGAATGTTTGATAAATTAAAAAATATATTTAAAAATACAGAGGCACCTAAAACAAAAGAAGAAGAGAAAAAGCAACAAGAAGTAAAAATATATGAAAAAGGTCTTACTAAATCTCGTAATAATTTTGTAAGTCGTCTTGCTGGACTTAGTAATAAATACAGTAAAGTAAATAATGAGTATTTTGAAGAATTAGAAGAAATATTAATAATGGCTGATATCGGAGTTAATACCGTAATGAATTTTATAGATGACTTAAAGAGTCGTGTAAAACATGAACATATAGAAAACCCAGATGACTTAAAAGAAGTAATAGTTGATGAATTATTTATTATATATGTTAATGACTCAGTACTTTCAAGTAAAATCAATTATGCTCAAACTCCACCAACAGTAATGCTTTTTGTAGGAGTCAATGGAGTAGGAAAAACAACAACAATAGGTAAAATTGCATACAAGTTGAAAAATGAAAATAAAAAAGTTTTATTAGTAGGAGCAGATACCTTTAGAGCAGGAGCACAAGAACAATTAGAAGAATGGGCAGAAAAAATAGGAGTAGACTATCATGGAAATATAAATGCCAAAGATCCATCAAGTGTTGTCTATGACGGAGTAAAAAAAGCACGTGATGAAGCTTATGATGTAGTTTTAGTAGATACTGCTGGTAGACTTCAAAATAAAGATAATCTAATGAGAGAATTAGAGAAGATGAATAAAGTAATTACTTCTTTTATCCCAGATGCACCACATGAAACACTACTTATTATCGATGCAACTACTGGACAAAATGGAATAGAACAAGCAAAGAAATTTAAAGAGATAACAAACATAACAGGAATAGTCTTAACAAAATTAGATGGAACAGCCAAAGGAGGTATAGTCCTTGCTATAAAAGATAGTGTAGGAATACCTGTTAAGTACATCGGACTAGGAGAGGCTAAAGAAGATTTACAAGAATTTGATATAGAAAAATATATATATGGTTTATTTAAGGATTTAGTATAATATGAAAATGGAAGATTTAGTTTATTATAACAATTTATATGATTTATATTCTGAACTTTTAACAGAAAAACAAAGAAAATATTTTGAAGACTATTATTTTTTAAATTTATCTCTAGGAGAAATGGCTCAAAATTATAATATAAGTAGAAATGCAGCCTTTAAACAATTACAAAATACATTATCAAAACTAAAACATTATGAAGAAATTTTAAAACTACAAGAAAAGCACGAAAAACTAGAAGAAGTAATAAAAAACATAGAAGATAAAGAACTAAAAGAAAAATTAAGAGATATATTTTAAATAGATACTTGACTATATTGTCATATATCTATTTTTTTTGCTCTTGATTATTAAAAAAAGACATAGTATAATTTATTATATAAAAATAGAGAAAGATGAAGAGGGATATTATGTTTGAAAGAATAGTTTATATTAGTGATCATTCAGCAAATATTAAATTAAAAGATGGCATACAACTTGCTATGAATTTAATGAACTTGCATATAATTTTTGAAGATAAAGAGAAAAAAATACTAGGTGAAATAGATGATATGGATAAATCCATTGTCCGTGCTAGATTCTTAGGAGAAATTGCAAACGGAAAATTAATTGGAGGAGTTTTAAGAAAACCTTCATTAGATGCTAAGATTAGAGTAATTGATCCTTCAGAAATTCCTTTAATAGTAGGAAAAGATGAAAAAGGATATATGCTTCTAGGACAAAGTCCATATTATAACGAATGTCCAGTATATATGGATGTTAATAACTTTTTCTCAAATCACTTTGCAATTTTCGGAAACACTGGTTCAGGAAAATCTTGTGGAGTTAGTAGAGTAGTTCAAAATATGTTCCATGATGAAAGACTTTTCCCATATAAAGCAAACATGTTATTCTTCGATTCTTCAGGAGAATATTACAATGCCTTTAAAGATTTAAATCAAATAAATTCAAACTATCATTATAAATTCTATACAACAAATGAAGCAGATGGAGTAGGAGAACCATTAAGACTTCCAA
Source organism: uncultured Bacilli bacterium (assembly GCA_947632065.1). Taxonomy (GTDB): domain Bacteria; phylum Bacillota_I; class Bacilli_A; order RF39; family UBA660; genus CANRDQ01. The sequence goes on from CANRNO010000029.1 coordinate 3,464, forward strand.
TATATTTACTTAATGTCCAAGATGTTGCCTTACTTTTACAAGCAACTACTCACTCTCAACTTCCAATAATTGAGAGAATGCTTAAACTTGCTAATATCTTTGCAGAAAAAGGTGTAGATGCTAATGCATATAAAAACCATCTTATTGCTAAAGCTATAATGACTATACTTTATACAAATCAAACATCTCCAAACAAAAGAAATGATGTATTCTCAATTCTAGCAAGCTGTTCAACACCAGAATTTAACTTAGAAACAGAAGTAGAAGGAATAGGTTATACACGTAAATTTAGAGAATTATTCTTAATTGATCAAGATGGAGAGTTTGCTGAAAGTGTTTTACTTACTGAATATGTTAATAGTTATATAAAAGATGAATTTGACACATATGAACCAGAAGGTGGAAATTACTACAACCTAGAAGACTTAGAAAAAGCCTTAAACTTTACATTAATCAGTGAAGGTTGGTTAAGAAATGAAAATACTTATGGAGACTCTGTAACAATTAGAGTTAGACTTCATGACTTAATTATCGGACAAAATGCAAAATATTTTGATGTACCAGATTATATGACATTAGAACAATATCTATCTTCATTATTAATCACAAATGGTCAAAAATATCAAATTGTTAATATTAACTTAGATGATGTAGATGATGATTTTGCTAAAGTTATCACAAAAATATATTCACGTTTAATATTTGAATTCGCAAAAGCCTTAGAAGATAGAGGAAGTATTCCTTTCCATATAATAGTTGAAGAAGCACACAGATACATTCAAAACGATACAGATAGATTCTTAATTGGATACAATATCTTTGAACGTATCGCAAAAGAGGGACGTAAATATGGAGTTTTACTTGGACTCATCTCACAAAGACCGGTTGAACTATCAGATACAGTTATCTCACAATGTTCAAACTTCCTAATATTTAAAATGAACCACCCAGTTGATGTTGAATATATCAAAAAAATGGTTCCAAATATTAGTGATGAAATAGTAGAAAAACAAAAGAGCTTACAAGCAGGAACTTGTTTAGGTTTTGGTATGGCCTTCAAGATTCCATTAATTATAAAATTAAAAATGCCTGATCCAGCACCTAAGAGTGGAAACTGTGATGTTGTTGCGATTTGGGATGGTAATGGAGGACCTAGACCACAACAGTCAACTCCTGCACCTCAACCACTTCCAAAACAAAATGAATTCCAAGGTTATGATAAAACAGAATATAATCCAACTTACTTCACTGAAACAGTAGAAGCAACCGCACCAGAATCATCAGTTGGAGGGTATGATTCAACAAAACCAATAGTTGAACCAGTAATATCAAAACCAGAACCACCAAAGCCACTTGTGGATCAAGTACCAAATAATTAATAAGGAGGACCATTTAGTCCTCTTTTCTACTTGTTTTAGAATTACAAATTTGTTATAATATGAAAGAAGAAAACGGGTGATACATATGAATATAAAAAAATATATCGCAAAAGAAGTACAAAGAATATTAAATATTGAAGATGAAATAAACATAACACTTCCCCCAAAAGAAGATATGGGAGACTATACAGTTGTGTGTTTTCAATATAGAAATGAAAAACTAAAAAGTCCAAAAGATGTCGCAGATTACTTAAAGGACAATTTTAATGATGAGAAAAACTATATTAAAGAAATCAAAGTAAGTGGACCTTATCTTAACTTTTTCTTAAACTTTGATGTTGTATCATCAAAAATAATAGAACAAATAGAAGAAGAAAAAGAACACTATGGTTCTCTAAATCAAGGAGATAAAAAAGAATTACTAATTGAACACACATCAATTAATCCAAATGCCTCTCCTCATATAGGAAGAGCAAGAAACTCAATTATAGGAAATTTCCTTACTCATTTATATAAATTTGTTGGATACGATATCACAAGACACTATTTTGTTAATGATATTGGAAAACAAATTTCTATGCTTCTTGTAGGAGTAAAAAAATATAAAGATATAGATAATGTTAAATTCTCTGAAATTTTAGACCTATACGTTAAAATAAATGAAGAATCAAAACAAAATCCAGAAGTTGAAAAAGAAGTATTCTATTATTTAAATGAATTAGAAAATGGAAATGAAGAAGTAAGAGACCAATTTAAAAAATTAACTGATATTTGTATAGAAGGACAAAAAGAAATATTTGAACAATTAAATATCCATTGGGACATATTTACTCATGAATCTGATTTTGTCTTTGAACATAAAGTAGATGAAATACTAGATAAACTAAAAGAAAAAGGAAAATTAAAAGAAGATGAAAATGGAAGACTTTATGTTGACTTATCAGGATATGATATCCCAACAAAATCTCCAGTTCTAGTTTTAACAAGAGAAGATAAGACATCTCTTTATCCATTAAGAGATATTGCTTATACTATATATAAGTTAGAACAAAATAGTGAAAACAACTTTATAGTTTTAGGAGAAGACCAAGAAGTATACATGAAACAAATTAGTAGTGTATTAGATATCCTAGGTTATCCATCTCCTAAATTAATATGTTATTCATTCATTTTACTTAATGGAGGTAAAATGGCAACTCGTGAAGGAAATGTCGTTTTATTAGAAGATTTAATAAAAATATTACATGATAGTATAGAAAAAGAATTCCAAGAAAGAAACATTACAACAAATGAAGATACTATTATGACATTAGTAGATGCTTGTATTAAATATACAATATTAGGTATATCTAGAAATAAAATAGTTAATTTCAATATAGATGAAGCTACAAGTTTCTCAGGAAATAGTGGAGTATATATCCTATATAATATAGTTAGAATAAATTCTATTCTAAATAAAAATGAAATTAAACAAACAGATATAAAATATAACCATGATATTGAACACAAAATATTAATAAGTCTTCATGAATTCCCACATGAAGTTAACAAATTACTTGAAACAACAGAAGCATCTCACTTAGTTCAATATATTTTCCATCTTACAAAAGACTTCTCTAAAATGTATGAAGAAATACATATTCAAAATGAAGAAGATGAAATACTAAAGAATTCACGTTTAAGATTAATTAATGCAATAAAAATAACCTTAACAAATGCCCTTGAAATATTAGGAATAAAAACAGTAGATAGAATGTGAGGTAACAATGAAAAAGATATATGTAAATGAATTAGAAAACTATTTAGAACAAGAAATAACATTCAGTGCTTTTATAGATGTTATAAGAGACAAAAAATGGGTACAATTTATAATACTTAAAGATTCAACTGGTAAAGTACAAGCAACAGTAGAAAAGTCAGTTGAAGAAAATAAAGAAATGGTAGAGTTAGTATCTTCTCTTACTAAAGATTCTGTTGTTGAAATAGAAGGAAAATTAGTAAAAAATGATGCTGTTAAACTAGGTGGAATGGAGATAATTCCAAAATCAATAAAAGTATTATCTAAAGCAGAAGAATTACCATTTGACTATAATAATACTGAAGGTGTTAGTATAGATACAAGACTAAATCATAGATTTTTAGACTTAAGAAACCAAAAGAATCTTTTAATGTTTAAAGTTCAAACTTGTCTTGTTAATGCTATGAGAGAATTTGTAATAAAAAACAATTTTATAGAAATACATACTCCTAAAATAATTGGAACTGCAAGCGAATCAGGATCAGAAGTATTTAAATTAGATTATTTTAATAGAGATGCATATCTTGCACAAAGTCCACAATTTTATAAACAAATGGCTATGTGTAGTGGCTTTGATCGTGTCTTTGAAATTGCCCCAGCCTTTAGAGCAGAAAATTCCAATTCATATAGACATGCAACAGACTTTACTTCTTTTGACCTTGAAATGAGTTATTTAGAAAATCTTGATGAATTAATGGATTTTGAAGAAGATTTACTTATAAATGCTCTTAGTGCAGTAAAAGAAAAATATCAAGAAGAAATAAAAGAATTATTTGGTATTGAAATAAATATTCCAACTAAACCATTCCCAAGAATGAAATTAGAAGACCTATATAAAGAATTAGAAAAAGAATACAACTTTAAAATGGATTTTGAAGATATAGGAGATATGAATGCAGAATCAGAAAAACTAGCCTATAAATATATTAAAGAAAAATATGGTCACGAATTCGTATTTATCACAGATTTTAGTGCTAAAAAACGTGCATTCTATCATAAAAGAAATAGTGGTATACCAATGGGTGCTGACTTAATTTGGAAAGGTTGTGAAATAACAACCCTAGCCATAAGAGAAAATAGATATGAAATACTAAAACAACAAGCCAAAGAAAAAGGTTTAACAGAAGATGTTAAATTCTATTTAGAATTCTTTAAATATGGAGCACCACCTCATGGAGGATTTGGATTAGGTATAGATAGACTTACTATGTTACTATTAGAAACATCTTCTTTAAAAGAGACAATGTTCCTATTTAGAGGACCTAATCGACTAGAACCTTAATATATGACTAAAAATGTAAAATTCTAGAAATTTCCTAGAATTTTTTTTGGTCTTTTATAAAGATTTGCTATAATTATACTAAGAGGAAGTGTTTGCTATGAATGACAGAATAGAAATGTTAACTCAAAATGGAGTAGACGTAGAAAAAAGTTTAGAATTATTTGGAGATATCGCTACTTATAATGATACTATAGGAGAACTTTTAAATGCGATTAATAAAAAAATTCCTGAATTAGAAGAATATATTAGAATGGGTGATATGACTAATTATGCCATTATTGTTCACTCATTAAAAAGTGATGCTAGATATTTTGGATTCATGGATTTAGGAGAGACAGCCTATCAACATGAATTAAAAAGTAAAGAAAACAACCTAAGTTATGTTAATATGCACTTTAAAGAGTTAAAAGAAAAAGCTAATAAAGCAAAAGAATTAGTAGAAAAATATTTACGAGGAGATATATCTTCTATTAATAATGAAAACACTATAAAAGAAGAAAGAACAGAACAAACAGAAAAATTAACTGAAAAAACATTCTTAGTCGCAGATGATTCTAATATAGTTAGAAGTTTTGTAAAAAAAGCCTTCCAAGAAAAACCTGTAAAAGTTGTAGAAGATGGAAAAGAAGTAATAAATATCATCAAGGATAACGAAGAAATGATAAATGGTATACTTCTTGATTTAAATATGCCTAATGTAGATGGCTTTAAAGTATTAGACTATCTAAAAGAACATAATTTACTTAATAAAATACCAGTATCTATTATTACAGGAGAAAAAACAAAAGAAACAATGAATAAAGCTTATCAATATAAAATAGTAGATATCTTAACTAAACCATTTAGTGAAAAAGATTTAAATAGAGTAGTAGAAAAAACAATAGATATAGTTAATTGGAACTAGGCGCTTTAATGTGCCTTTTTATATATTATGAATTTGTAATATAAAAATATTTTTTGAAAATAATAAGAATAAAAGGAAGTGATACTATGTTTGAACAATTAGAAAAATTTGATGAAATGCAACAAAAAAAGAAAAATAAAAAGAAAAAAATAATAACTATAATTAGTATTTTAATAATATTACTTATAATTGCCGCAGTAGGAATATATTTATATTTAAATATGGAAAAACCAACTAAAAAGAAAAAAGAAAAACCAATAAAAATAGTAGATATGAATAGTAAAGAAAGACCACTTGCAGTAATGATCGATAATAATGTAGGTAACTCTTCTCACGCAGGACTTCAAGATGCTTATATTACATATGAAGCTATAGTAGAAGGTGGACTAACTAGGATTATGGCAGTATATAAAGATAAAGATGTAGACTTAATCGGACCAGTTCGTTCATCACGTCACTATTTTCTAGATTATGCCCTAGAAAATGATGCTATATATGCACATTATGGTTGGAGTACATATGCTGAAAATGATATAAAAGAACTTGGTGTTAATAATCTTAATGGTATGATACCAAAAGAAGAAAGTGCTTATTGGAGAGATAAAAATATAGCATCCCCTCATAATGTATTTACAAGTACAGAAAAATTATATGAAACAGCAAAAGAAAATAAATATGATATAAAAAGTGATGATTGGTTACTACTTGATTACAGTGCTAAAAAAATAAATCTTAACAATACAAAAACAGATAATGACGATACAGAAGAAGTAGATGAAGAAGATAATGCAATAGTTGCAAACGAAGTAGAAATACCTTATTCAAATAGTCAAATTAGAACATATACATATGATAAAGAAAATAAAGTATATCTTCGCTTTATGAACGGAGAAAAACATATAGATAAAATAACTAAAGAACAACTACACTACAAAAATATAATCATTCAATATGTTGATAATCATGCTATAGATGATTATGGTAGACAAGATTTAGATACCGCAGGAAGTGGAGAAGGATATTATATAACTAACGGATATGCCAAAAAAATAAATTGGACAAAATCTTCTCGTAGTGATAAAATCAGATATGAGTATGAGGATGGAAGTAAGGTTAAAGTAAATGATGGTAATACATTTATACAAGTACAACCTGCAAATCTTGAATCAACTTTTGAATAATCAAAAGAAAAGAGGATGAAAAAATATATGAAAATAGGAATATTAGGAACAGGTGCTTATGGAGTAGCTTTATCAACAGTTATGACTAATAACAATCATGAAGTTACTATGTGGACTAAATTTGAGGATGAAAAAAGATTTCTTGAAATAACAAAACAAGCCAAAACATTACCAGGTGTAAAAATAGATGATACAGTAAAAATAACAACAGATATAAAAGAATGTGTAGAAAACAAAGACTTAATTTTTATTGCAATACCAGCAGCATTTGTAAATGAAACTTGTGAATTAATTAAAAATTTAGTCAGAGAAAATGATCACTTATGTATAGCAAGTAAAGGAATAGAACAAGAAACAGGTCTTTTCTTAAATGAAATTATAAAAAAACATATAGATACACCACACATAGCAGTAATTTCAGGACCAACATTCGCAATCGATATTGCAAGTAAAAACCCATGTGCCTTAACTCTAGCATCCGCATCAAGTGATACAATCCAAAGAGTAGAACATGCTCTAAAAAACAATTATTTAAAACTTAGATCAACAGATGATGTTATAGGAGTTGAAACATGTGGTGCCATTAAAAACGTTATCGCTATCGCATCAGGAATAATACATGGACTAGGAGCAAACGATTCCACAAGAGCTATGTTAATAACAGAAGCACTACATGATATGAAAACAATAATAGATGTATTCGATGGAGATCCAAAAACTGTACTTAGTTATGCAGGATTTGGAGACTTACTACTTACTTGTACAAGTTTTAAAAGTAGAAACTTTACTTATGGAGAATTAATAGGAGAAAATGTCAAAGAAAAAAAATTAGAAAAATACTTAAAAGAAAATACAGTAGAAGGTCTTTATACTGTAAAATCTATATATAAATTATTAAAAGATAAAAAAGCAAATGTTCCAATAATAGACTTAATATATAATATATGCATGAAGAAAGAATCTCCAGAAACTTTATTCACATTTTTAGTAGAAAAAATATAAAGATATGAAAATATCTTTTTTACTTGTTATATAATTTTGTAAACCAATATAAAAACTTTACAAAATATAACCAAATTGTGTTATAATAAAAACAAAGTAAGTAAAGATAAATGGAGGTTATAATGGAAACATTAATAAAAGAAAAATTTAAATCAGAATTAGTATCATCAATTATATTAATTATCTTAGGATTACTTTTATTCTTTGAATCAGTTGATACAATTATTACAATTTCATACATTATAGGATCTCTTATAATAGCTATGGGAACATTAGCATTCATAAATTACTTTACAAGTAAAGATAGTTATAAAGGATTATCGATTGGCTATGGATTAATTTGTGTAATACTTGGAATACTAATTATTACTAATCCTGTAGCAATCGCTAGTATAATTCCTGTTATTATAGGAATAGGAATTATAATAAATAGTGCTATTAAATTACAATATTCATTAGAATTAAAGAAAATTTCAAATAGCATGTGGGAAACTACATTAATAGTATCATTAATTTCAACAATCTGTGGAGTAGTAATTTTATTTAATCCATTCCAAGGAGCAGTCATAATAACTAAAATAATTGGAATATTTCTAATACTTTATGCAATAATGGATGTTGCATGTGCATATAAAATAAAAAAAGACATAAAAAAAGGTAATGCTCAAATAGATATATCTGTATATGAAGCAAAAGTTGTTAAAAAAAAGAAAAATAAAAAAAATAAATAGGAGTGATAATATGCAGACATTAACATTAATATCTTATTTAAGTAGTAAATTAGAAGGATATACTAAAGCTTTAAGAGATTTCACTGTAAACTTTGGAGATCATTCAACACTTGCTGCAGGATTAACTATAGCAGTATTTGTAATAGGTTGTTTAATAATTTCCTATTTTGCTAATCGTTAAAAAACATATCCTAAATAAAGGATATTTTTCTTTGGTTGAAAAGAAATGAAAAAAGATATATAATAAGAAACGGAAGACGAGGTATAAAATGAAATTAGAAATAGGAAAAAGATATAATATTCACAGTTATAAACATGATAGTAAAATACATAGATCATGGGATGAAGCTGTACTTTTAGAAAAACATGAAAACTATTTAATATTTGGAAACAATAGAACTAAAGTAACAGAATCAGATGGAAGAACATGGAGAACTAAAGAACCAGCTATACTATATTTCTTTAAAGATAAATGGTATAACATAATAGGACAATGCAAAAAAGATGGTATCTATTATTATTGTAATATAGCATCCCCAGCAATTATGGAAGAAGATACAATAAAATATATTGATTATGACTTAGATTTAAGAGTATTCCCAGATGGTTCCTTTAAAGTATTAGATAGAGGAGAATACAAATATCATAAAGAATTAATGGGATATTCTGAAAAACTAGATAAAGTATTAAAAGAGCAATTATCAGAATTAATAGAATTAGTTCGTAATAAAGAATTATGTTTTGACCATAGTGTAGTAGAAAAATATCATGAAAAATATAATAATGTGAAGTTCTCAAAGCAATAAAATTGCTTTTTTTCTTTGGAAAAATGGTATTTTCAGCATTTTTTTGCATAAAATTTAAAAAAATGTGTTTTTTTTGTTGACAAACGCAATTTGGTTTGTTATATTAAATGAGCACTGAGGAAATTTAGTGTAAATAAAAGTTAATATAAAAACTTTTTTATTGTCAACACAATTTAAGTAAAATTATTATTTTACTAAATAAATTTGATTAACAGTTAACAGAAAAAAGATTGTTAAATAATGTCTAACAAATTGTCAAAAAAAATAAAAAAAGGTATTGACATGTTAAAAAAAGTTTGATATATTAATAACGCAACTCAGAAATATCTCAAAAAAATGATCTTTGAAAACTAAGCAAAACGTCAATTCGAGTAGCTAGGGAAAATTAATTTTAATTAAAACAAACGAAATAAATTTTTTATTGAGAGTTTGATCCTGGCTCAGGATGAACGCTGGCGGCATGCCTAAGACATGCAAGTCGAACGAAGTGGC
>CANRNO010000030.1 GCA_947632065.1 uncultured Bacilli bacterium
GTAAAATTATTATACTAATAAATAAATGATTTGCAACTTCATCTATTTACTAATCAGTATTATACGTGTTATAATAATACCTAAATGGAGGTCTATTATGGAAGAATTAGAAGTAGAAGTAAGTAAAAAACTTAATCAAGATGACAGATTAGAATTAATAAAAGAAGTATATCAAAGTCTAAAAGTAGTAAGGAAAAAATCTAAAAAAGAAGATTTATCTAATATCGCAACTTCGTATCACAATAAGATAGTAGAACTTGAACAATTATTTAAAAGAAAAGAAAAAGATCCAGAAGAATCTTCAATATATGATTTTATAAATCTTTATTTAAATGATAATTTATTGTTAGGTATTATAATATTAAATAATTACTCTTCAATGAATGCTGTAAATAGATTACTAGTAGGTAGGAGAATATTAGATTATTATATACAAGCAGAAAAAAATATTAGATATTTTTCTATAGAAAAAGATATAAACCAAATCATTGATAATGGTAAACAATATTTTACAGACTTACAACAAACATTAGAAGAAAATGATGAAGACTTTGATGTAGATGATATTATAGATATTTATAATATGGAATTAAAAGAATTAGGTATTAATATAGAAATACCATCAGTAATGAATAAAATAAAACCTCAAAAAATTATTACTAAAACAAAACACATTAGAAAAAACTAATGTGTTTTAATATGTTAAATTCTTGCTATCATTAAATTACTTGATGAATATCTTCTAAGTCCTCTAAAGAATATTAAAAATGCTAAAGTAACAAATATAACAGTTACTAAAATAACAATTATAAATAAATTAAAATTAAATTCTGTTATAACATGTACAGGTATAAAAGTAGTTATACCAACAGGAATTAAAGTAAATAACAAGGCCTTAACAATACCTTTAAATATACCATCTGGATAAGTTGCAAAATTAACCATTAAACTATTTCCAGTATTCGCAATCATATCTGTTTTATTAAACCAAAAACTTAAACTACTAAGAATAACTGAAATACTAGTTATAATAAGTCCACCACATATAATAAATAAAGAGAATAAAAGAAAATTAGGAATACTAAATCCATAAACTATTAACATTATAAATGAATAAATTAAATCTCCAAGCGCAGATGTCTCAATATCAGATGCTATAACAGATATTAAAACATTTTTAGGCTGTACTAAGAAAGAGTCAAGTTTACCATTATTAATAGTATCAGATAAACTAAATGCTTTTCTAAAAAAGAAGTGAGCAAACCCATATGTACCTGATGCCATTCCCCATAAAAGTAAAACTTGCTTAAAAGTATATCCACCAATATCACTTCTTAATGAATATAAAACTATCCATTGTATAATAAAACTAGCATTATTTAAAACCATAAATATAACATTAGTAATAAAAGTAGTCTTATTAAGCATCTCTCTTATTAAAGCATACTTAATAGTAAGAAAAGAAACTTTAAATTGATTTTTAACCTCCATTAACATTTAATTTCTTCACCCCTCTCTTATAAGTAACAAAACATAACATATAAGCGATTACAATATAAATCATTTGAGCTATTAAAATAAATATAAAACTATTCCAAGAAAAATCTACAAACAATTTAGCTGGACCATAAGATACAACATATATAGGACTATAAACAAGTATAGGTCTTATAATTTTTGGGAAATACTCAATAGGAAATAAAGTGCCAAGTACTAAAATAAATTTACTATATACCCAATAAAATGGAGAAGAGTCTTCTATTACAAAAGAGAAAAGACCAATAAAAGTAATTAATAAAGTACTTATAATAGATGCCATTATAGAAGTAATTAATACTGCAATTATACTAAAAATACTTAAAGCAGGAAAACTACCAAGAAATATAAATCCTAAAATCATTCCCAATATTACATAAATAACAAAAGATATAGTTCTACTACCTAAATGACTCATAAGAGAGTATAGTATATAATCATAAGGTTTATTAATGTTATATGCAATATTACCACCACGTACATCTTCACTTATTTTTGTACAAAGTCCTCTTCCACTAAGAGAAGACCATAATATTTCAGTTATAATTACATACCAAACCATTTGACTCATAGAATAACCATTAATTATTTCATTTGGATTTTGATAAATATATTGCCATAAATTCAAAAATATAACCATTAATATAAAATATCCAATAAATCCAACAAATACATTAAAAACATATTGTAGACTACTCATTAATTCTGATTTATAAATGAATAAATACTTTCTCATTTTCCATCCCTTTCTTTATAAATACTACTTATAATATCTTCAAGAGGTATATTAGAAATATTTATATCAATTATATTATCAGGATTAAGAAGTTTTATCGCATCAGTAACACTTCTTTTTTTAGTATCTACTTCTATTTTTAAGTTATATCCTTTATCTTTTATTATTGTAATACCATCTTCATCATCAAGATTGACTTTCTCTTTCATTTTAGCCTCAACTATTTTTTTATTTAAATAATTGTATTTCAAATTAGCCATATCATCATCTAAAACAATTTTACCATTATTAATTATAATAACTCTTTTACATAATTTTTCTATATCAGAAACATCATGACTTGTTAAGAAAATAGTAGTTTTAAATTCTTTATTCATTCTTTTTATTAGTGTCCTAATATTTTCCTTAACAACAGGATCAAGTCCAATTGTAGGTTCATCTAAAAATAAAATTTTAGGTTCATGAATTAGGGATGCTACTATCTCACAACGTATTCTTTGACCTAAACTTAAATTACGTACTGGTGTGTTTATAAAATCCTCTAATTCAAAAAGCATAGATAATTCTTTTATTTTAGCATTTACTCTAGATTCTGGAATATCATAAATTGCTCCAAAGAATTTAAAGTTATCATAAGGTGTTAAATGAGTCCATAATTGTTCTTTTTGTCCAAATACTGTACCAATGTTATATGCAAGAGTTCGTCTTTCATATCTAGGGTCGATATCTAAAACTTTAATATTTCCCTTATCAGGATACAAAATACCAGTAAGCATCTTTATAGTTGTACTTTTTCCCGCACCATTAGGACCAATAAAAGCAATCATCTCACCTTTATCAACTTCAAAACTAATATTCTTAACCGCATGAATAGTTTTATATCTAGGTTTAAAAATAGACTTTAAACTACCCTTAAGACCCTCTTCTTTAAGTTTAACTTTAAAAGTCTTACTTAAATTCTTAACCTTTATTATTGCCATACTACCACATCCTCTCTTTACTATAAAATTATAACATGTCTTAGATGACTTTATAAACAAAAAAGCACGAAAGTCATCTTAGGCGACTCCGTACTTTTAATTACGTGTAGATTTTAATCTGAGATAGCTCGATAATCTTATATCTCCTCGCTTGCCACTGATTATATAACATTTTTGAAAAAAAGTCAAAATTACTATATAATATACCATGGTGATTGAAATGAAAAAGATTATACATAACAATGATAATTTATCTGAAAATGATATAACTGAGACAGTTACAAGAATCAAAGCACTATTAATAAATAATGAAGATATTATGATTGGATATTCTGATAATGTATATCATTTTCCAGGAGGACATTTAGAAGAAGGAGAAGAATTTAAAAAGTGTCTAAAAAGAGAAATAATGGAAGAGTGTGGAATAGAAATAAAAGAGGATGATATAAAAGAACCAATTATGTATGCTACTCAATTATGTAGAGATTATCCTGATAAAGGAAAGAATAGAAAATCAGAAATATATTATTATGTTATTAATACAGATAAAAAACCAAATATGAAAAAAACAAATCTAACAGAACAAGAAATAAAAGGTAACTTTGAAATTAGAACTATTCCTTTAAAGAATTCTATAGAAGAGTTAAAAAGAAATATTCCAAATAATAAAAGAAATGAATCTATCGCACCAGATATGATAGAGGCTATAAAAGAATATTTTAGATTGACAAAAGAAAATAAAAAAATAGTAAAATCTAAAGAATGGAATTGGGAAAAAGTAAAAGGAAAACAAGAAGAGTATTGGAAAGAACCAAGTATAGAATCTTTCTATTTAATTAACAGATGGAAAAAAGATAATAAAAAAGATTTTCTAGATTTAGGATGTGGATTAGGTAGACATACTATATTGTTTGCTAAAAATGGATTTAACACAAAAGCTTTTGATTTAAGTGAGAATGCTATTAAAAGAGCTAAAGAATATGCTCAAAAAGAAAATGTGGATGTTGAATTTAAATTAGGAGATATGTTAAATCTTCCATATGATAATGAAAGTCTGGATTGCATTTTATGTAGAAACGTAATATCACATACTAATACTGAAGGTATGAGGCAAATAGTAAAAGAATTATATAGAGTATTAAGAAATAATGGAGAAGTCTATTTAACTTTAGGATCCAAAGAAACATGGGGATTTAAACAGACTGATTGGCCTTTAGTTGATCCTAATACTAGAGTAAGAATGGATGAAGGACCAGAAAAAGGAATTCCTCACTTTTATGCAGACTATGATCTAATACAAGACTTATTTAAAAGTTTTAATATAGAAAATATCTATCAATTAGAAGACTTTTATAAAAATGAAAATGAAGAATTATCAAGTTCAAAACATTATCATGTATTAATAAAAAAATAAAAACGGGAAAAATCTCGTTTTTTGTATACTTAAATTCTATATAAAACAAAGAATAAAAACACATAATATAAGTAAAGAAATAGAGTCAAAAATTGACTATTTCGCATATACTAGTGATGAGGAAAGTGTTGTTTTCATTGACAAAAACACCACTTTGTGGTAAAATATTAAGACATCACAAGAAATTAGAGGTGTTAATTATGTTTTATAATGAAGAAAAAGCTATAAGAGCTTGTGAGGAAGAACCATCCCTGATCTTTCAAGTAATGAAAGAAGGGTATTACGAATTAGTAGATAAAATACTAAGAAGTGGAAAAGTTTCTGTTAATACAACAGATGATGCAGGTAACGATGTTATTTGTAGATTACTTAAAGCAAAAAAATATGACTATGTATTAAAATATATGAAAAAGAAAGAATGGAATGTTAACCATCAAAACAAAGATGGAAATACTTTTGCACACATCCTAGTTAGTATGAACTATATCCATGTAGCAAAAATCATAGATGCTTTGAAGAAAAATAAATCATTTCTTCCAAACATCAAAAATAAAAAAGGACAAACTATTCTAGATAAATCTATAAACGAAAACTATATTTATACAACTGCAAAAGTTCTATCAGATAATCGTTTTGATAACATTGATTTAATATCATTTAAACACCTATATGATACTTATATTAAAAGTACATATTATGGTAAATATTCAAAACTTAATAACTTAGAACTTATAATAAATAGTCTAGAAGAAAAAGAACATTTATTACCAAGTGTAAAAAAATTACTTGATTTAATAGTAGGTAACTTAGAACTTATTAAAAAAGAACTATTAACTAATAAATGTTCTAACTTAGATAATATAATAAACTTTATGTTAAAAGAAACAACAGTATAATAAAAGATTGTCAAATTGGCAATCTTTTTTTTAAAACTATATTGACGAACATAAGTTTGTTTAGTATACTATTATCACAAAGACAAAATATAATATAAACGAAAAAAAGTCAATCCTTTTTTTAGACAAAATTCTTTGTTAGAATAATTTATGGAGGTATCAAAGGTGAAAGATAGTATTATAAAAGAAATAAGTAAAAATTTAAATATTAAAGAAAAACAAGTTAAAGTAGTTCTTTCTCTATTAGAAGAGGGTAACACTGTACCATTTATCGCAAGATATAGAAAAGAAGCTACAGGTTCTTTAGATGAAGAGACAATTAGAAGTATAGAACAAGTCTATTCATATGAAGAGTCCCTTTTAAAAAGAAAAGAAGATGTTATACGTTTAATAGATGAAAAAGGACTTTTAACAGAAGAATTAAAAACCTCTATTATGAATTGTTCTAAACTAGTTGAAGTAGAAGATTTATATAGACCATTTAAAGAAAAGAAAAAGACAAAAGCAACTGATGCAATTAATGCTGGATTAGAACCACTGGCTAAAATGATTATGAGTTTTCCTACAACTGGAAGTATAGAAAGTCTATGTCAAAAATTTATAAATGATAAAGTAAAGAGTGTAGAAGATGCTAAAACAGGGGCGGGATATATTATTAGTGAATGGATAAGTGATAATGCATCATACCGTAAATTTATAAGAAATAATATGTTTAATCATGGAGTGTTAAAAAGTAAGAAAAAGAAAAATGCAGAGGATGAAAACAATGTATATGAGATGTATTATGACTATAGTGAAGCAGTTAAATATATAAAAACACATAGAGTAATGGCTATAAACAGAGGAGAAAAAGAAAAAGTACTTACAGTATCAATAGATTATAATTTAGAGTTTATTACTAATTATTTAGAAAATAAAATTATAAAAAATAAAAATTCTTTTGTAGTAGATATTGTAAAAGATGCTATAAAAGACTCCTTAAAAAGATTAATTATTCCAAGTGTAGAAAGAGAAATAAGAAGTCAGTTAAAAGAAGAAGCAGAAAGTGTTTCTATTAAAAACTTCTCTGATAATGTAGAACACTTACTTCTTACACCACCAATAAAAGAAAAAGTAGTATTAGGACTCGATCCAGCATTTCGTACAGGATGTAAGCTTGCGGTACTAGATAAGACAGGAAAACCACTTGAAATAGCTGTTATCTATCCAACTGAACCTAAGTGTGACATAGAAGGTTCTAAAAAGAAAGTATTAGAGTTAATAGATAAATATGATGTTGATGTTATCGCAATTGGTAATGGAACAGCATCCCGTGAAAGTGAAGCTTTTATTGCTGATACTATAAAAGAGGCTAAAAAAGAAGTAGAATACATAATTGTAAGTGAAGCAGGAGCATCCGTTTATTCCGCAAGTAAACTTGCAATAGAAGAATTTCCTGATTTAACAGTAGAAAAAAGAAGTGCTATAAGTATAGGAAGAAGACTACAAGACTCTCTATCAGAACTTGTAAAAATAGATCCTAAAAGTATAGGAGTAGGACTTTATCAACACGATGTAAAAGGAAAACTACTTGATGAATCATTAAACTTTGTTGTAACTAAAGTAGTAAATAGAGTAGGAGTAAACATAAATACTGCTAGTAGTAGTCTTTTAAAATATGTATCAGGACTCACTAAACCAGCGATTAAAGAAATATTAAAAACAAGAGAAGAAAAAGGTAAATTTGAAAATAGAGATGCTATAAAAAAATTAAAAAGTATGACACCAAAAGTCTATGAACAATCAATTGGTTTTATGAGAGTCTTAGATGGGGATAATCCACTGGATAAAACATCTATCCATCCAGAAAGTTACGGAGCTACTTTAACGCTTTTAGATGAGCTTAAAATAGACCCTAAAGACATAGGAAAAGAAAGTGCAAAAGAGAAGTTAAATATCGATTTAGAAAAATACAGTGAAAAATTAAAAATTGACAAACCAACTTTAAAAGATATTATCGATTCTTTAATTTCTCCAGAAAGGGACCCTAGAGATTCTATGCCAAAACCTGTATTAAGAAGTGATATTTTACACATAGAAGATTTAGAAATAGGAGATAAATTAGAAGGAACTGTAAGAAACGTTGTAGACTTTGGAATCTTTATAGATATTGGTCTAAAAAACGATGGACTAGCTCACATATCTCGTTTAACAAATGAATATATTACTCATCCAAGAGAGTTATTTTCTGTTGGAGATATCATAGACTGTTATGTAGAGGACATAGATGTGAAAAAAAAGAAAGTGTCTTTGACGTTAATTGACGTAAATCAAAAATAATTTTTCTTGTTGAAAACCTTTATCAATAAGGGAAGTGAAAAAATCAGTAAAAAAAAGTTAGAAAAATGTATCATTTTCTATTGCATTTTTTCTAAAAAATATCTAGAATGAATTTATGAGGTAAACATTGGGGAGGAAAAAAATATGGTTACTAAAGTTAAAGAAATGCCAAGTTTAAAAGTTATTAAAAGAGATGGTAAAAAAGTCGACTTTTTAGGAACAAAAATAGCCGTTGCGATTAAAAAGGGCTTTGATGCTACTAATAACGAGGCGTACACAGAAGAGTCTGTAAATAAAGTTTATCGTAAAGTATTAGATAAAATTGAAAAAAATTATTCAGACGAAAAATTTATTAAAATTGAAGATATTCAAGATATGATTGAAGATTCTCTAAGAAATATGGAATTTCAAGATGTCTTAGAATCTTTCTCTTCATATAGAGAAAGAAGAAATGAGTCTAGAAAAGTATTTTTCTCAAGACAACATAAACTTGCTAAAGCAATCGAACTTCTATCTTTAAAAGAAGCTAAAGAAGAAGATTCAAAAAGAGAAAATGGAAACATCGATGGAAATACTGCTATGGGAACAATGCTACAATATGGAAGTACAATTTCTAAAGAATTTGCTAAAAGTTATTTAATGAATAAAAAATTCTCAGAAGCACATGATTCTGGAGAAATTCACATTCATGATATGGATTTCTTACCTATGGGAACAACAACTTGTTGTCAAATAGACTTAACAGAATTATTTAAAGATGGATTCTCAACTGGACATGGACACCTACG
Organism: uncultured Bacilli bacterium; assembly: GCA_947632065.1. Classification (GTDB taxonomy): domain Bacteria; phylum Bacillota_I; class Bacilli_A; order RF39; family UBA660; genus CANRDQ01. The sequence goes on from CANRNO010000030.1 coordinate 8,670, forward strand.
TTGTCCAAACGATATTATGTCATATACAGCACTTGCTGCTATTGCTATTCAATCAAATCAAAATGATCAACATGGAGGACAATCTCTACCAGCATTTGATTATGATATGGCACCAGGTGTCTTAAAGACATTCAAAAAACAATTCAAACAAATCCTATATGATTTTCTTGATTTAAATGGAATTGTTGGTCTTGTTAAATTTGATCATATCGTAAAAGATATAGATAAATTAAAAACTATGGATATAGAAGTAGAAATATTTGAAAACTACTATAAAGATAGCGAGCAAGTAGAAAGAATATTTAGAAAAGCTTATGATAAAGCATTAGCTAAAACAGATAGAATTACTTATCAAGCAATGGAAGCTTTTATTCATAATCTAAATACTATGCATTCTCGTGCAGGTGCTCAAGTTCCATTCTCATCAGTTAACTTTGGAACTAATACAACACCTGAAGGAAGAATGGTAATTAGAAACTACTTACTAGCAACCGATGCAGGACTTGGAAAAGGAGAAACTCCAATATTTCCTATATCAATATTTAAAGTAAAAGAAGGAGTTAACTATAATCCAGAAGATCCTAACTACGATTTATTTAAATTAAGTTGTAAAGTAAGTGCTAAGAGATTATTCCCTAACTTCTCATTCCTGGATTCACCATTCAATTTACAATATTATGATCCAAATAATTATAAAACTGAATGTGCTTATATGGGATGTAGAACTAGGGTACTTGGAAATGTTGCTAATCCTGATAAAGAGATTGTCGCAGGACGTGGAAATTTATCATTCACATCAATCAATCTTCCTCGTATCGGAATTAAACATGGAAAAGTAACTCTTGGAAAACCAGATATGAAAGGATTCTATAAAGAATTAGATGAAAAACTAGAATTAGTTAAAGACCAATTACTAGAAAGATTTGAAATTCAATGTAGTAAGAAAGTCTATAACTTCCCATTCTTACTTGGACAAGGAGTATGGATTGATTCTAAAGGACTTAAAAATAATTCAAGACTTAAACCAGTTCTTAAAAATGGAACACTTACATTTGGTTTCATTGGACTTGCAGAAACATTAAAAGCCTTAATTGGAAAACATCATGGAGAAAGTAAAGAAGCAGAAAAGTTAGGACTTGAAATTATTAAACATATGAGAGATAAGATAGATGGATATGCAAAAGAATATAAATTAAACTTCTCTTTAATCGCAACTCCAGCAGAAGGTCTATCAGGTAGATTTACTGCCATAGATAAATCAATATATGGAAAAATCAAAGGAGTAACAGATAGAGAATATTATACTAATTCATTCCATGTACCAGTTTATTACAATATCTCAATTAAAGAAAAACTAAGAAAAGAAGGACCATACCATAACTTAACTAATGGTGGTCATATATCATATATCGAACTTGATGGAGACGTTGCTAATAACGTTGAAGCATTCGAAAAAGTAATTCGCATAATGCATGATGAAAAAATAGGATATGGTGCTATTAACCATCCAGTAGATAGAGATCCAGTATGTGGATACACTGGAGTAATCGGAGACGTTTGTCCAGGTTGTGGAAGACGTGAAGGTGAAGGAGTACCAATGGAAAGAGTAAAAAATGCCAAACTAAATGAATGTTGTGGGCGTTAAAAATAAATAAATAAAAAAGAAAGGGAGAGATTAATATGTCAAATGAAGAAAGAAAAGTAGGGGAAGGAATCGGTTTTGAAAGAATAAGAAGAATTACAGGATACCTAGTAGGAACAACAGAAAGATTTAATAATGGAAAACGTGCAGAAGAAAGAGATCGTGTAAAACACGGAACACAAGGAATTATTACTTCAAACGAGCAAGTTGCAAATTAAACTAGCAAGCGATCTTCAACCAGATAGTATAGTAGATGGAGAAGGAATCAGGACAGTTGTTTGGACACAAGGATGTTCTCATAATTGCCCTGGTTGTCAAAATCCAACCACACATGACTTTAAAAGCGGAGAAAGTGTAGATGTAGAAGAAGTAAAATATGCACTATCTAAATTACAAGGTCAAGATGGCATTACTTTATCAGGAGGAGATCCTCTGTTTCAAGTTGATGCATCACTTGAAATCGCCAAATATGCACATAGTATTGGCTTAGATGTTTGGTGCTATACAGGATTTACGTATGAAGAAATTGTAAGTAATGATGCTATGCGTAAAATCTTAGATGAAATTGACGTTTTAGTAGATGGCAAATTCAAAATCGAAGAATTTAGCCTAGATTTAAAATTCAAAGGTTCTAAAAACCAACGAATTATAGACGTTAAAAAAAGTTTAGAAGAAAGAAAAGTATGCCTTGTGGAAAAGTATGCTGATAAAAAAGATTATCAACAACTTTATCAAAAAGAAAATTACATGTTTATATGAGATAGATGAGTCTATCTTTTTTTTCTTGAAAAAGATAATATAAAGAGTTAAAATAATTATATATTATTAAAAGAGGAGTTATTTTCTTATGAATAAAAAAGAGAGTAAAAAGTACCGTACTTTAATAAAAATAATAGTTTGTATAATACATATAGTTGTAATCGCAATTTTAGGGTTTTGTTCCTTTGAAGTATATCAAAAAGGAGATTCTCCAAGAAATTTTTCAGAAATAAAAAAAGAAAACAAATATGTTTATTTAGATATATCAGAAATGTCTGATGCTATTGCCAAAATAGATAAAGGAAAGAAAAAAGTTCATATAGTAATTGAAAAAACAAATAGTGGTAAATGGTATACATACTTAATTGCTATTAAAACAAAAGATGAAAAAAAATATAAAAGTCTAATAGATTACTCTGAAACAGAAACAAATAAAGTACCTAAAAAAGTTAGAGTTTATGGTTATACTAAAAAAATAAATAATGATATAAAAAATAAAGTTATTAAAAACTCTACAACACTAAGTACTAAAAAAGAAGGAAATATTATTACAAAGAAAAACTTTGAAAAATATTTAACTAATCAATATTTAGATACTACTATAAAAAAACATCATGAATTTAATTATGTAATGTTAATACTAATGCTTATGCTGGTAATACTAACAGTAACTTTAATACTTGTAATATTTGATAAAGACAAATTAGTAGATGAAGTAGACAAAATTACAGAAGAAAGTATTAAAAAAATATCAAAAAAAGAACAAAAAGAAAATATGAAAAACGTTAAAAGAGTAAAAAAAGCCTTGAAAAAGGAAAGGAAGAAAAATAAAAAATGAGTAGTAAAAAGAAAAAGACAGAGATAAAAAAAGATAAAAATAAAGATATTATAATTATTGTTTTAATGTTAATAATTATAGTTCTTACTATAATTGGAATTATTAATACTTGGGGAAAAATTAATAGTAAAGAAAAAATAACAAATAAAAAATTTATAAAAGTTGTACAAAAGTTAAAATTTGATACTAAAGATATAAAAGAAGAACAAGGAAAAGAAAGAGAAAAGATGTTAACTTCAGTAACAAGTGCAACTAAAGAAGATTTAACAATAGATTTTTATGTCTTTAAAACAGAAAAGATTGCAAAAGGAGCATTCTTTAGTGGAGAAGAATTATTCTCAGATATTAAAAATATAAGTTATAAAGAAAATGTAGAACGTGGTAAAAACTATTCAAGATTCTTAGTAAATAAAGATAATCGTTATGGAATAGTAAGTAGAATAGATAATACATTAATATTAATAGATACTACTAAAAATAATAAAAAAGAAGTAGAAAAAGTAATGAAAGAAATAGGGTATTAATCTGAAAAAAATAAAGAACTAAAACTATTAAGAAATACTAAAAAAGGGCGGATTTCCCCTTACCCCAAATTAGAAATCAATAATTAACTAATAGCTTTGGCA
>CANRNO010000031.1 GCA_947632065.1 uncultured Bacilli bacterium
TTTTTCCATTTCTATAAATGTACCTATTTTTTTATTTGGGAATGCTCTTACTTTATAAAAACCTCTTAATTTAATATGGTAATTGTTTTTAAGTCTAATTATATATTTTTTAATTGTTTTAATTATTTTATCTTTATCATCCCAAGTTTCGTTTTTAAAAAAGATGTTATTAATATAGATTAATAGTTTATTTTTAGAAATAATTTCTACTCTCATGTAATCACCTATATTATAGTATGAAAAAAAGACTTAGATTGTTTCAATAACTAAGTCTTCTAATTTTTTTAATAATTCTTCTCTTCCATCTCCAGTTACACTTGAGAATACTATTACGTCATCTCCTACAACTAAATCTAGAGTATTTGTGATTAATTTTAATTGTCTTTCTTTTCTACTATTTCCTACTTTATCTGCTTTAGTTACAATTATAGTAACTGGTAGGTTATAGTATTTTAAGTAATTATACATTAAAACATCATCTTCACTTGGTTTATGTCTCATATCTACTAACATAAAAACTCTTTTTAATTCTTCTCTGTTTTCTAAATATTCTTCTATTAGTTTTCCAAATTTAGCTTGAGTTTTTTTATCAACTGCGGCATATCCATATCCTGGAGCATCTATAAAATAGAATTCATTATTTATTAAATAAAAGTTTAATGTTTGAGTTTTTCCTGGTTTTGATGAAGTATAGGCAAGTTCTTTTCTCATTAACATTGTATTAATGAAACTACTTTTTCCTACATTACTTCTTCCAACAAGTAAGAATTCAGGATATTTTAAGGCAGGATATTGACTTCTACGAGAAGCCATAATATCTAATTTTGATTCTTTTATTACCATATTATCTTTCCTTTTCTTCTTTATTATACTCTTTTGCAACTTTATCTAGGTCTTTAATTAACTTCATTGCTTCTTCAAATGTTTTTGGTTTAGCACCACTTGCCATCATGTGCCCACCACCATTATATTTTTCAGCAACTTTATTTATTACTGGTCCACGAGAACGAATTGAAACTCTAATTTGTTCATTTTTTATATCTTCAGTCATCGTTACCCAAACTATTACTTCATCTATAAAATTAAAATTATTTATAATATTTCCTGGAGAGGCCGAATCTACTTTGAATTTATCAAGTATTTCATTAGTTACTTTCATATATCCAACACCATTATCTGTTAAGACTAAGTTTTCTCCCATATATCCTTCTAATCTTACTTCTTTTAATGGTCTTTTATATACTTTTTGATTAATTTCATTAACGCTAAATTTATAATTTTCTAGATAGTATGCAGCAAGTGAAAAAGTTCTTGGACTACAACTATCAAATAAAAATCTGTTTGAATCCGCAACTAGTCCGATAAATAGAGTTTCAGCTATTTCTTTATTACATTCTAATTTTGTATTTTTTATTAAATTCATTATTATTTCACAAGCACTACTAGCTGTGTCTTCGATACATTCTATATCACAGAATTCTTCTACAAAAGGATGATGATCTATTTTTATTTTATGTTTATATTGATCTATTCCTTCTATATCAACTCTTTTTTTATCTGGAGTATCTGTAACTATCAGTAGAGTTTTTTCATCTATTTTACCTAGTTTATCTAGGGAACCAATATGAGAAAATTTACTACTTCCATTTCCTACTGCATATACTTTTTTATCTTTAAAAGTTAGACGAATAGAGTCCCTTAAAGCAATTTGACTAGCTAGCGCATCTGGGTCTACTCCTATATGTCTAGCAATTACAATTGTATCGAATTTTTTGATGGCATTATATATTTTTTTATACATTATTTCATTCCTATCTATTATTTTCTACTATAGTTTTTGTATCTCTTGCGATCATTAATTCTTCGTTAGTTGGTACAATATAAATTTCTGTTTTAGAATCATCTGCACTAATTTTTCTAAATTCTCCACGTACATTATTTGCTTCTACATCAATTTTCATACCTAAACTTGCAAGTTCTGATACTATTTTTAAACGACTATTTATACTGTTTTCTCCGATTCCAGCAGTGAATGTTAATACGTCACATCCTCCAAGTAATACGTAGTATTGTGCAATATAATTTACTACACTTCTTATGAATTTTTCTTCTGCTAGAGCACAATTTCTATTTCCTGCAGCAATTCCTTCTTCTATATCTCTTGAATCACTACTATGTTGACTAATTCCAAGGAATCCTGATTTTTTATTTAAATCATCGATTACTTCATGAACGTTTTTACCCTCTTTTTCCATAATGAATGGAATAATTGAGGCATCTACATCTCCTGAACGAGTTCCCATTACTACTCCTGTAAGTGGAGTGAATCCCATAGATGTATCTACACATTTTCCATCCTTTATAGCAGCAAGAGATGCTCCTTGTCCTAAATGACAATTTATAATTCTTAGATCTTTTCTTCCTAATTTTTCTTCTATTGTTTTCGCAATGAATTTATGACTTGTTCCATGGAATCCATATTTTCTAACTTGGTAATCTGTATACCATTTATATGGTACTGGATATAAGAAATTTTCTTCTTCTATTGTTTGATGGAATGCTGTATCAAAGACTGCAACCATTGGAACTTCTGGTAAAATTTCTTTAAATGCTTTTATTCCAAGTAAGTTTGCTGGATTGTGAATTGGTGCAAACTCTTTAAATGTATCTATATCTTCTATTACTTCATCTGTTATTAATACAGATTCTGTATATTTATCTCTTCCATGAACAACTCTGTGTCCTACTGCTTCTATTTCTTCAAATGAAGAAATTATATTTAAACTAATTAATTTATCTAATAAAATTTTTACAGCATCAGAGTGATCCTTCATTTCAACTTCTTCTTTTACTTTTTTATCATTATACTTAATAGTATAACAACTTCCTTCTATTCCTATTCTTTCAAATAGTCCGCTTGCTAAAACTGTCTCATCATTCATATCGAATAATTGAAATTTTAAAGAACTACTTCCTGCGTTAATTGATATTACTTTCATATATTACATCTCCTTTTCTTATTTATTATACTATACTTTCTTTTTTTAAACAATGAAAAAGTTTTTATGCAGAAAAGGAACTATTTTATAAAAACAAAAAGATAGGCTTTAACCTATCTTTTAAGCTATTTAATTTAATTATTTATTAGTATAGCTTCCACTAACTTGGTTTAATCCATTTTGAACTAAACGTCTAGTAATTTCACCACCAACACTACCGTTAGCACGTGAAGTTGCATCTGGTCCTAAATTTACACCAAGTTCATTAGCTATTTCATATTTCATTTTATCGATAGCTTGTTTAGCTCCTGGAACTCTCATTTTCATTGAAGAATTATTATTTGAGTTGCTCATGGTTTCACCTCCTATACATTTATAGAATGTGAACTTACTACTTTTTCATACATTTTTTTTGTTGGTAAAATATGCCTATAGTAATTCTTCAAATTTTTTTTCTTTTTTATCTTTTATTTCGATAATAAAACTATCTTCTACTGCTTTATTTATTAATGTTTTATAATCAAATTTTTCTTCTTCTGTTTTAGCAATTTCAAGTTTTGGATTTATAACTGGATGACGTGGAACAAATACAGTACAACAATCTTCATATGGTAATATACTTGTTTCGTATGTATCTATTTTTTTTGCGATATCCATTATTTCAAGTTTATCAAGACAAGCAACTGGTCTTATTACTGGCATATTTGTTACTTCATTTATAACACTCATACTAGTTAATGTTTGGGATGCTACTTGTCCAATACTTTCTCCATTTATTATTACAAAAGCATTATTCTTTTTCGCAAGAGATTCCATAATACGATACATCATTCTTCTCATAATTGTAATTGTATAATCTGGATTACAGTTTTTATATATTTCTTCTTGAATATTAGTAAATGGTATTATATGTAGTTTTATTTCATTTGTATATTCAACTAATTTTTCTGCAAGTTTTATAACCTTTTCTCTTGCTTCTAAACTGGTATGTGGAATTGCTTCGAAATATACTGCATCTATTATTATACCTCTTTTAAGAGATAAAAATCCTGCGACTGGAGAATCTATTCCTCCACTTAGCATAAGCATTCCTTTTGGTTGACTACCAACTGGATATCCTCCAAGTCCTTTATATGTATCAGTATAGATATAGCTATTATCTTTTTTTACTTCTACTTTAAAAAGTATATCTGGTGTTTTTACATCTACTTTAATATTTTCATTATTTTTTAAAATTACTCCACCTAAATATTTAGATAATTGCATACTATTAAGTTCAAATTCTTTATAACTTCTTTTTGTCTCTACTTTAAAAGTTTTGAATTCTTTTTCTTTAGATATTTTTATTATTTCTTCTTCTATACTCTTAATATTAGTATCTACTACACTCGCAACTTGATACGCATGTATTCCAAAAATTTTTGATAATCTTTTTTTTATTTCTTCTAAATCTTTATCATTAAATTCCAGTTGCATAAAACTTCTATTATTCTTTATTTTTACATCTAATTCTTTTAATTTATGACAAATATTACTTTGTAGTTTATTAATAAATGCTTTTCTATTACCTTTTTTAGTAAATAATTCTCCATATTTTATTAAAATTATTTTTTTCATATTATCATCCTTTAATTAGAAGACATATATATCATATACTCCTACTGTTTTTATTTTTTTAGCTTTGTTTTTTAATTGTTTAATCGCAGTCTTATAATATTCTTTATCTTGATTTTCTCTATCTATAATGTAGATTGCTGATCTATTGGATTCTATTATATTTAATAAAGTTTTTATATCTTCTGTTTCTATTATATCTTTATCAAGTAAATCATATTGATTTATTTTTAAATTGTTAGCTAATTTAAAGTAATAACTATTTGGTGTTAAAAATATAAATTCTGAGTCTTTATTTTTCTTTATGTAATTATTTAAGACTTTAGTTTCATATAATTTATCTTTAGATATAAATCTATATTCAAAATGTTTTATATCATTTGGATATTCTCCAGGTTTAATAAACATCATACTACCAAGTATAGTGATACATATTATAATAGATATTACAAAAAATCTTTGTGAGAATTTTTTATTTGGTTTTTCTTCTTCTGTTCTATTTAAAAATAATATTATTAAGAATGCTATTAAACAATATTTTAAATGTTCAAAATCAAAATAAGGCATTATTATTGAATAGAATGCTAAAGTATAATAGTTTTCTATATCACTTTTATGTTTTGTTATTATTTTTATAGTATATAGTATTATTATAAGTAAAATTAAACCATATATATTAAAGAAGTTTCCAATAGAGAAGTCTTTAAAGTATAGGCTCATAAATATGGAACTAGATCCTGTTATTACTGTATAAATATAAAATAGTAATATAGGCATTATTATACCAATTATTCTTTTAATAATCTTTTTTGGTTTTTTCATATATAAGATACTTGGAAGTATTAATAATAGACCTAAATTTTGTTTTGTAAGAATAGTAAGACCTATAATAATACCTATTAATAAATCTGTTTTTTCTTGGTTTTCTAAATATAATATTATTAAATAAAATAATAGTAATAACCATGTGTAATTAGGAATTAAGTTTGGAAATGGTAAAAAGAATAACAATATTACAAACCATGCTTTTTCTTTTAAAAATTTAAATAATAATATACATATTGCAAGTAATATTATTAAATGTGTTAAATGAAATACTAAAATATTAGAACCAAATGGATAGAATAATACACTCATAAGCATTGGATATAATGGTGTTGTATTCATATTAAAGTCTATATATGGTACTAATCCTGAATATATATTATGTGCAAAACCATAATTTATTATTTCTTTTTCATCTATTGGATAAATAACTAAATTCCATAATAAAAATATTATAATTAAAAATATATATGGAAAGTATTTTTTTAATTTATTTAATTGTTTCACTTCTACCACTCCTTTTTGGCGTCTATATTATAACAGAAAAAAATAGTATTAACAATATTTAATACTATTTTGCCTCTACAGTTCCCACTTTTGTTTTACTTCTATAAAATGTTTTTTGATAAACTCCATATTCTTGTGGAATCATACTAACATCCCAATATGTTGTGCCGTTTTCTTCATTAAATGCATATAAGAACATATTTTCTTCATAAGATTCGGCAAAAGCATTCTTTCCATTTTTTATATAATTGAATAATATTCTTTCTTCATCATTATCTTTTTTCTTCTTTTCTTTCCATTCTGTTACTTTATAAATTGTGAATGTTTTATCAGATACAGATTGTTCTTCAATTAAGTATTCTCCACATTTTAATGTAACATACTTATCGACTCCATTACTATCGAATCTTACTTTTGAATTTGCAGTATCACAATATTTTGGTTCATAAAATGGATTTTTTATTGGAGAGATTGCTTTATTGTCTATTAATTCTTTTAAGAAAATTTCTCTTTTTTCATCTTGAAATTGAAAACCTGTTGCATTTACTCCAAATTGTGTAGCACTATATTGGAAAACTTGATATTTGTCATTATAACTTGATTGTAGGGCAATTACTAAAAAGATTGCCGCAACTACTAATACTAACAATGCAATAGATAACAATTCAATTGCACTAAATCCTTTTTCTTTTTTTCTCTTTTTTAATTCTTTTTTCTTATTATTCATCATACACCGCCAATAATTTCTGATAGATATCTTCATCAACTATGGAAGTTGCTTTTATTGAGATATCTAACGCTTCTTTATATTCCCCTTTATAGAAAGCTTTTGTAGCTTTACTAATACCTTTTTCCACTTCTTCATAACTTGAAATATATCTATTACCATAGACTATTGCTTGTTCTGCCATCATAGCAGTCTTAACCATTTCATTAGTTGTTTTATAAAGTTTTAAGACAAGATCTCTTGCTGTGTCAACTCTAGTATTTAACGTTTTTATGACAATAGGTTTTTTTTCAAGTTCCTTTATTACTTCTAGTATTGCCTCATTTGCTTCTGATAATTCAACAAAATAATTTTTTGTAATAACTGGTAGTTTATAACTTCTAATTTTTATCTTACATTGTTTTAGAAATTCTTGTATTTCATCTAATTGTTCTCTTGCTCTTACTTCATCATCGTACATATTACCTAATGATTTTAAAGAGATATCTAAATGTTCTTCCATATTTTTAAGTCTTACTGTTAAATCTTCTATTTCTTTGTGAACTACTGAATATGGAGATGTTTTGGCTTTTACTCTAGATTTTAAGTTTTTATAATCATCATTTATTTCAACTAAATCTTTATTAGCATCATCTATTATTTTAACATCTTCTTGTTTTAAATCATACATATTCTTTATATCATCTAATTGATTATATATTTCTTTTACTGTTTTATTTATTTTTCTTAGTTTTTTAGAAAAGTCCTTATTAATTTCTTCATAAACTTTTCTTGATAGTCTTTCTTTTTCAAAATCAACAAATAATGAATCTAGGTAATCAAGTATTGTTTTTAAATCAAACATACATCCTTCTAGGTTTAGCATTTTTATTTTATCCATTATTGTTTCAATATTCTTTTTAGCTTCTTCTATATTATAATCAATATTTAGATATTCCAGTGGATATCCTTCTTTTGTCATTTCTTTTACTGTCGTCTCTATTTCTTTTATTCTTTTAGGAATAAGTTCATTTGCCATTAAAAGATTATCTGGGGTTTCATTAATTATTATATCCATATGATCTACCATAGTATCTAGAGCTTTAACAATATGTACTACTTCATCATATTCATTTTTTTCCATAACTTGCTCAAAATCTAAAAATCTTTTTTCGATATTTTCAAGTTGAAGTTCTATTGCTTCTTGCATTCCTTCATATAGACTACGATGATTTTCAAACTCTTTATTAAATTTACGATATTTAGTTTTAAGTTTTGTAATAATACTTCTATATTTTTCTTCACTTGAAGTTATATCTTTGATTTGTTCTAATAAGTTTTCTGCAATTTCTTTACATTTATATAGTTCTAGTTCTGTTCTAGCATACTCTTCTTCAAAGTTTTTATAGTCTTTATTTTCAATTAAATTTTCAAGTTCAATTATCATATTATTTACTTCTGATAATTTTTTTTCTTTTAAACTTTCGAATTTATTCTGCCATTTACTATATTTTTCTTCCATTCTTTCATTATTTACAACGGTTTCTACTTTTGATAATTCTAATAAGACTGGAGTTGATGCAATTAGATTGGCATCTCTTTCTAATTCTCTTACTCTAGTCATATACTTATTTATTCTTTTTTTTCGGATTAATTGAAGTGTAACAACTACAATTACAATCACGATTATTAAAATAGTAGAAATAATTAATATTTGTCCTTGCATATGTTTCCACCCCATATCATATATTTCATTTTATCACAAATCTATACTTTTTTCTACAAAATATGAAAAAATAAAATATTGTTTTATATTCAATTCAGAAAAAACTTGACTTATGCTACTAAAACCTTTATAATTGAGGGTGCAAATTACTTGAAGCAGCAGTATTTTGCATATCTTAATGTGTTTTTTAATAAATATTAGTAACTTTGCTGTTTAAGCGAAATAAAAACTCCCTAAGATATGGCAAGTACAATTCAAGAATTATGTAATATTATAGAAAGGAGAGATATTATGGCAAGATATACTGGACCTGCATATAAGAAAGCTCGTCGTGTTGGTTTTTCTATTAAAGAAACTGGTGAAGAACTTGCTCGTCGTCCTTATGGACCTGGTCAACATGGTAATGCTCGTAAGGGTAAACTTTCTGATTATGGTGTTCAATTAAAAGAAAAACAAAAGGTTCGTTTCATGTATGGAGTTAATGAAAGACAATTTAAAAATACTTTCAAAAAAGCTTCTAAGATGAAAGGTATCCATGGTGAGAATTTCTTAAGACTTCTTGAAAGTCGTCTTGATAACTTAGTTTATCGTATAGGTTTTGCATCTACTCGTCGTGGTGCTAGACAACTTGTTAATCATGGTCATGTTACTGTAAATGGTAAGAAAGTTGATATTCCTTCATATACAGTAAAAATTGGTGATGTTATTTCTTTAAGAGATAAGGATAAAGAATTAAAAGTAGTTACTGAGTCTCTTTCTAAAGTTACTAAGAGAGTTGAATTTATTAAATTTGATGATAAAAAATTAGAAGCTACTTATGTTAGATATCCTGAAAGAAGTGAGCTTAATGCTGATATTAATGAAGCATTAATAGTTGAATTCTATAACAAATAAAAGTGTTCAAAATTAGAACACTTTTTTATTTTATATTAATCTCTTCAAAGTAACAATTATTAATATTAACAGAAGTTAAATCATCTTTGTATTTTTCTTCATTTAATATTATATGTAGGCATTGTATTACAATGCCATGAGATACTATTAATACTTTTTTATCTTTATAATTTTCTTTTAAAAAATTTACAAATTTCTCACATCTTTTAAATACAGATTTATTTTGTTCTATACCGTCTTTTTCTCCATAGTTTTCTGGATCTATTTCTATGTCTTTTTTACTTCTTCCTTCTAAGACTTTTATTTCTCTTTCTCTAAGTAAATCATTTTTCTCTATTCTTACTCTATCTCCTACTAATATCATAGCAGTCTGATATGCTCTAAAGATTGGAGAAGATATACAAGCATCTATTTGTTTATCTTTTATTTTTTCTCTTAACATTCTGCACTGCATTTCTCCAACTTTACTTAGAGGAATAGGAAGAGTACCTTGAACTATTCCTTGTTCATTATATTCAGTTTTTCCATGGCGAACTAGATAAACAATCATTATTTAACCTCTAAAGATTTACCTTGTTTACTATAAGTTATAAATTTAGATAGATATCCATCTTTTTTATAACTAGAATATCCACTTACTAAATAAGTATTATCTATTTGTTTTATATCAGTAAAGTAATCATCATAATTTGCTTCTCCATAATGTTCAGCATATGTTTTCTTTAAATTTGCTTTGTATTTAGCAAGGATTCCATCATATCTAAATACATTCATTCTTTTTGTAGATTCTTTTTCATCTTTTATAGCAGTATGTCCAATAACTACAAGATTATTATCTGAATCTACTATTACTTTATTGAATCTTTCCATTCCAGTATCTTTTCCTTTGTAAGTTACCTCATCTAATAAATCACAGTCTAGGTCATATTTTACTATTAATCCATCTGTATCATAATCATTTTGATCTTCACTTAATTTTTTAGCACCTACTACTATTAATTGATTTCCAACTTTAGTAATACTTGAGAATCCTAATGTATCTGTATATTCATAATTGGTAGTTGAAACTCTTTCTCCATCAAGGGTATATTTTGAAATTATTCCAACACGTCCTGCATCTTTTCCTACTGCATAAATATAGTTTTTATCAACATATAAGTCATTATATAAACCTGATTTTGCTCCACCATAGTTTGATCTCCATATTTCTTTTCCAGTCTTATCGTATTTTATGATAATTCCTCCACCACGTTCATCTATTCCTAAAACTGAATTTTCAAATATACTTTGACCAACTACAATATAACCATCATCTACTACTTTAATATTTGTAAATTTAGAATTACCTAAAATTTGTAGTTTCTTCTCAAAAACAACTTCCCCTTTAGAATCATATTTAACAAAAAGTGCTGTTCTAGCAGTATCTTTTACAAGAATTGTTTTTGGATTTTTCTTTTTTGCTTTTTTTTCTGGATCATTTTCTTCATAACTTCCTACTACTAAATAACTGTCTTTATCGATTGCAACGTTTGAAAAAGTACTATTATATCCTTTGTTATATATTTTCTCCCATACTTTTTCTTTTTTATCATTATATTTAGTTATTTTTCCTTTTTCATACTCTTTATTATTATCATTATTACTTCCTACTGCAATGTAACCATTGTTTGTTTTTTCATAAGCATTGATACTATCGAAGTAACTTTTACTATTTTTTCTTTGGAAGTAAGTATAAAGAACAAATCCAGCGTCAACTATTATAACAAGTACACAAATAATAATGACTGCTTTAATTATTTTTTTTGCTTTTTCATTCATCTTATCACCCTTTCGTGACTATTTTTATTGTAACAAAATTCTATATCTTTTTCAATATGAGTCTTTTTTATTTATTTAGAATAACAAGGAAATATTTCTTTTTTCCACGTCTTATTACTAAGTATTTTTGCTCTATAAACTCATTTTCAGTAATTTTAAGTGTCTCATCTGTTACTTTTTTTCCATTAATAGTTATACTATTATTTGTTAAAAACTCACGTGCTTGTCTTTTACTGGATGCTGCATTTGTCTCAACTAATAAATCTACGATATTTTTTTCTTCTGTTATTTCTGTTGGAGTTATTCCTTTAAATGCTTCTTCTATTTGTTTACCATTTAAATTTGATATATCTCCAGTAAATAAAGTTTTACTTATTTTTTCTGCTTCAAGAAATGCCTCTTCTCCACGAATATCAGTTATTATTTCACGTGCTAGAGCAATATGTGCTTCTCTTAAATGTGGATTTTCTTTATGTTTTTGTTCAAGTTCTTTAATTTCTTCTGGTGTTAAGAAGGTAAATATTTTTAGATAATCTATTACCATTTCATCATCAACATTAATTAAATATTGATATAGTTCATAACTAGTTGTTTTATTTGGATCTAACCATAAAGCATTCCCTTCGCTTTTTCCAAATTTATTTCCATATTTATCTACAACTAAAGGCATAGTAAAACCATAAGCATCTTTTCCTGTTTTCTTCTTTATAAGTTCAAGTCCTGTAGTAATATTTCCCCATTGGTCTGATCCTTCTACTTGTAAAATACAATTTTTAGTTTCTAATAGATGTAGGAAATCATATCCTTGTATTAAGGTATATGAAAATTCTGCGAAAGTAATACCTGTTTCAAGTCTTCTATTAATTATATCTTTATCTAACATATAATTAACATTTATGTATTTACCTATATCTCTTAGAAATTCTAAGAAACTATAGTCTTTCATCCAATCGTAGTTATTTACTATTTCTACATTTCCACCAAATATATTTTCTACTTGTTTTTTTATAGCTTCATAGTTTTTTTCTACTTCTTTTTTATCTATTATTTCTCTTTCTGCGGTAGGACGTGGATCTCCTATTAATCCTGTTGCTCCTCCAATTAGTAATAGAGGATGATGTCCATGTTTAGCAAGTCTTTTAGCAGTTACTAATGATGAATAATGTCCTAGATGTAGACTATCTGCGGTTGGGTCTGTTCCCCAATAAAAAGTAACTTTTTCATTATTTAGTTTATCTTCTAAATCTTCTCCTGCGATATCCTTTATTAATCCTCTCCATTTTAATTCTTCAAAAAAATTCATTTTTATCACCCTTTCCTTAAAAATTAAAAAATGTTCTCATGTATAAGGACGAATTTACTCGCGGTACCACCTTATTTCATGAAGAACATGCACTCTTTTTGTTAACGCCAACAACGTCTTTTCTCATAATTTGTATTTCAAAAAATATTCTCTTTTAGTTTTCACCAACCACTAAATCTCTTACTTTAAAAAATATTTTTCTACTTGTAATTAATCACAGAAAAGTAAATTATGCACTTAATATAACAAATTTAGAAAAAAAAGTAAACATTATATTTACTTTATTTCTGCATTTTCTAATCTTTTTGTAACTTCTTTTGTTACATCAATTGCTTTAAGTCTTAACTCATCAGCAGCTTTTCTAACTAATGGTGTTCCTTTAACTTTAGCAAGCTCTACTAATTTTTCTGTTTCTTTTTTTATTTCATTTCCTGTAACTTTCGCTTTTTCTAATACTGTTTCGCGATCTAGGTTAGATATTTCTTGTTTTATTGTTTCAAATCTAGCCATTAAATCTTCTTTTAGTTCTTCTTTATCTACATCTTCTATTTGTTTTTTTAAATTTTTTAATTTTTCTTTAATATCTTCTCTTGTTTCACTACCTTTTTTAGGTGCGAATAATACTCCTAATCCTAGACCTGCTAGGGCTCCTAAAACAAAATTTCTTTTTTTACTCATCTTCATCCACCTTTCTCTTCCTATTTACTAAACTAATTATCAAATTTGAAACACTATTTATTATCTTTTCACTTATAAGTGAGATTCCATCTGTTGTTTTATCTATTACTGAAAATAGATTATCTAAAGATGATACTTTATCATTTATATCATCAGTTAACCTATTTATTTTATCAAGTAATTCTATTGTACGAATTCCTAATATTATTAATACTATCAATAATATTATTCCAAAAATATATAATAATACTGGTAATAATATATTCAAAAATTCCATTTATATCACCCTTTTCTATTCTTTTTCATACATTGAATCTATTAAATCGAATAGATTTTCATCATCTGATTTAGTTTTTTCTAATTCTTCATCTATTTGTGGTTGTTCTGGTGGAGTCATTACTTCATTTTCTTTTTCAATTTTATCTGTCATTTCTTTGTTTTCTACAACTCTTCTACCTGTTGCTTTTTCTTTACTAACATCAATATAATCATTGTTATATTCAAGTCCTAAATCTTGAAAGTATTCTTCTGCATCTCCTACTGTAACTTTTGATACTGATGGAGTTTTTACTTTATCTGTTAAATCTAATAAATCATTAGTATCATCTGCATTTATATCTTCTTCTATTTCAGAAGTATCAAAAGCATCTTCTACATCAAACATATCTTCTTCTTTTGTAATTCCATATGCTCTATTTCTTACTTCATCAATATCTAAATGTTCTGTTTTGAAAGTTGGCATTCTAACTTCTGTTTTAGGAGTTATTTCTTCTTTTTGATAATTTTCATTTAATACACCATATATTGGTGAAATAATTGGTGATGGTTTAAAGGTACTTTTTGCAGGTTTAGATTCATATACATGTGAACTATTATACTCTTTTTCAAACCCAAAAGTTTCTTCTTTTTTACCTCCACTATAAAGTGGTTTTTCTTCTTTTCTTTTTACAGTATCCATTACTTTTTTAGCAACATTATTAAATTTTGGTTCTACTTTCTTTTGTGGTTTTGGAGCATCATATGTAAAATCATCATCTAAAATTTCTTGAAATTTAAATTCACTATTTCCTTTTAAATTGTTTCTATCTTCTTCAAAATCTTCTAGTGTTTCTTCTACTTCTTCTATAACTGGTTTAGGCTGAGGTTTTTCATGAGGAGTAGCTATCTTTTTTACTATTGGTTTTTCTTCCTCTTCTCTAAATTCTTCTCTTGCTCTTTCTCTTCCTTTTTTCTTTATTTGTTCTATGTCTTTATTTTTTTCTTTTCTAAACTTTCTTTCTTTTTTCTTTTTTTCTTTTACTGGTTTTTCTTCTACTTCGACATATTCTTCTTCAAACAGCGCATTTTTTAATTTCTCCATTAGTTTCATATTAGCACCTCTTTCTTGTTATTCGTCAGTATCTATTTTTAAATTTTCCTCATCATTTGCTTTTATATCTTTTTCTGCTTCGCTTTCATATTCACTAACATAATCTAGGAAGTCTGAATTTTTATTCTTAGATTTGGAAATACTGAATTTTTCTTCTTGATAACTTAGTTTACCTGTTCCAATTAAAGTTTTTAATACTTTTCGATTATATTTAACGTTTGATAGCATATAACATATATTAACAACTGCACTATCTAAATTCTTTGATGGAACATATGCTTCTATTTTCATATAATTATATACTGCTTCAATAAAATATTTATCTTTTACTTGTCTTATTTCAAAATAACCAAATTTTGATTTGTCTTTTAATTTTTTTGATAAGTATAAGTTATCATTTTCTTTATATTTACTTTTTACTTTATGATAAAAACTTACCGCATCCACATATACGTAGTACTTGTTGTTATAACGATCTTTAAATTGTTGATTGTATTCTTCTTTTCCTACATATTTCATACCTTTTGGAACATAGTATTTATATCCTTCAAAATTTGCGTTGTATATTCTTTTAGAATTGTATAATATCTGCTCGATAGTTTTATTATAGTCACCTGTGTTAATAACATAAACATTACTACATCCAGTAACAATAAACAATAAAACAGAGAGTAAAACAATTAATTTTTTCATATTTCACCTACTCTTCTATTATTATAACAAACTTTTTATAAAATCAAAATGTTTTTTGTATAATTTACTTTTTTTGAATGGCTTTAAGCTCATAAATTGGCTTGTTTTGAGATACAAATTTATCTTCATATTCTGTTGTGATAATATTTTCTTTTGTTTTATGTAAGTCTAGTGATACATCTGTCAATATGTAACCTTCTTTACTTAAAGTTTCTATTGAGTATGCGAATAAATCACTATTATCTGTACGAAGATTTATTATTTTTTCTCCTTTAAAACAAGAATCATATTTTTTTAATAAATTTTTACTTGTTAGTCTTCTTTTATGATGTCTTACTTTAGGCCATGGATCTGAAAAATTAAGATAAATTCTTTCTATTTCTTCTTTAAAAACTTCTTCTATATCTTTAGCATCCAATCTTGTAATATATAAGTTATCTAAATTTTCATCCATTCTTTTTAATGCTTTTGCAAGTATATTATCAAATTTTTCTATACCAATAAAATTGATGTTTGGATATTTTTTGGCCATTTCTCTTATAAATTTTCCTTTTCCCATTCCTATTTCAATATAAATGGGATTATCGTTTTCAAATAATTCTTTCCATCTACCTTTATAGTCTTTTGGATTGTCTATAAACTTATTGGAATTTTTTATTATTTCTTCTTTGTTTTTTAAATTTCTAGTTCGCAACTTTCCCACCTCTTGTCTTTATATTTTATCACAAATATTATCTGTTGCATATAATATTATAAAGTTAAGGAGAATTTTTATGAATCAACAGTCTTATCCATATATGCCTTTTTTTCAAATGGGACAGTTGCCTTTTATGCAAAATCAAAATAATGATTTAATAAATAGAATAGAAAGACTTGAAAGAGAAATAAAAAGGCTTGAAAGTAGAGTTTATCGTTTAGAAAAAGATAATATAGATACTTCTACATCTCTTTGTAAGGAATATGTTAATGATGATGGGTTATATATGGTTTAAACTTCCAGTTTAAAAGGGAAGTTTTTTATTTGTTTTTCTTTTTTAAAATATGGCTTTTGTGTTATACTAATAGTAGTAATAATGGATAAACTTGAGGTGATTTATATGGAATTTATAGATAATTTATCAAAGAAGGAATATGAGGAATTTGTATCTAATAGTGAAAACAGTCATTTTATGCAAAGTTATGATTTTGGTCAAATAAGAAAAGATAAGGGTTTTATTCCTCATTATGTTGGTTTAAAAAATAATAAAAAACTAGTATGTGCAGCATTACTTCTTGAGAAGAAATTATTATTTGGTTATTGTTATTTATATTCTCCTAGAGGATATGTAATTGATTTTAATAATAGAGATTTAGTTTTAGAATTTACTTCTTGTTTGAGAGAGTATTCTAAAAAAATAAAAGCTATTTTTGTAAAAATAGATCCTACGGTTAAACTTCATAATTTAGATATTAATGGAGAAGTTATTGGAGATTTAGATAATCATGATTTAGTTTCTTTTTTAGAAGGGCTAAAATATAAACATTTAGGATATAATCTTGGATTTGAAAATGAACAACCACGTTTTACTTTTAGAATTGATTTAGATAAAACTTGGGATGAAGTATATCAAAGTATGCATCCTACTACAAGAAAGATTCTTAATAAAGGTAATCAATATAATTTAGATGTTTATATTGGTGATGAGGATGATATTGATGATTTTTATATTACTATGAAAGAAACATCTAAGCGTGAAGGAATTATACAAGCACCTATTAAATACTATTTAGATTTTTATAAAACTTTTAATAAAGATGGACTTAGTGATCTTTATGTAGTTAAAGCTAATATTAAAAAAGTTGAGAAAGTATTTATAGATAGAGCAGAAGAAATAAAAGAAAAGATTAATAGTTTTGATGAGGATAAATATAAGAATAAAGGTAAAGTTAAAAATAAAATAAATGAGTTGAATAATCAACTTAATAAAATTAATAGAGAATTAGAAGAGATTAGAAAAATAGATGATGAAGAAGTTGTTCTTTCTTCTATTATTACTGTTAAATACAGAGACAAAGTTTGGACAGTACATGGTGGGAATAATTCATGTCTTATGGGTCTTAATGCTAATTATTTACTTTATTTTACTATTATGAAAGATGCTTATGATAATGGTTATAAAGTAATGGACTGTTTTGGAACTTGTGGAATACCTAATCCTGATAAAACTAATCCTATTTATGGTATTCATTCTTTTAAAAAAAGACTTGGTGGTGAATATACTGAATTTATTGGTGAATTTGACCTTGTAGTTAAACCTTTTATGTATTTTATGTTTACTAAATTAATTCCTATATATAGAAAATTAGTGAAAATGCGTACAAAAGGAGGAGGTAGTGATGAAGCTAGTAGAACTGAATAAAAATGAATTTAAAACTTTTGTAGACAAACAGGAACAAGTTACAGTTTATCAAACTAGAAATTTTGGTATTTTTAAAAAAGCTAATGGTTGGCATCCATATTATGTTGGACTTGATGATAAAGGTAAAATTAGGGCTGCAGCACTTATTCTTTCAAGAGAAATTCCAGTTATGAAAAAAAGAATATTATATAGTCCAAGAGGTTTTGTGATTAATTATAAAGATTTAGAATTATTAAAGATATTTACTAAAGAAATTAAGAAGTTTGCAGAAAATAAGAATGCTATATCTGTTAGGATTGATCCTTTTGTTATATATAAACAAAGAGATATTAATGGAGAAGTTGTTGAGGATGGTATTGATAATAGTGTTGTTGTAGACAATTTAAAAAATCTTGGATATACACATTTTGGTTTTAATTTAATGTATGAGACTTTAAAACCTAGATGGATGCATGTTATAAATACTTATGATAAAACTATTGATGAAGTATTAAATGAAATGAATTCTAGTACTAGTGATATTATAAAAGCTAATGAGAGACATGGTATTCATGTTAGAGAAATTACTGAAGAAGAACTTCCTCTTTTTAAAGAAATTTTACAAAAATCTAATACTAAAAGTAAGTTTAAAGATTATCCTCTTTCTTATTTTCAAGAGATGTGGAATGATATGCATAAGGATGGAATATTAAAAATAATGATTGCTTATGTTGACTTTGATGAGTATTTAGAAAATGTTTTATTAGAAAAAGAAAAGTTTGAATCAGATATTAGTTTAGAAGAAGAGGAGATTGATACTAAAGAGTTTGATGAGGAAATAGAAAAAATAAAACAATATCAATATGATTATGGTCATAAATTAAATTTAGGAGTAAATTTATTATTAGTTTATGGTAATGAAGTTTTATCTTTAGTTGATGGGAGTTTAGAACAATTTATGAATTTTAACTCTACTTATTCTCTTCATTTTGAAGCGATAAAATATGCAGTAGAACATGAATATAAAAGATATAATCTTTATCAAATTATGGGAGACTTTTCTAATAATTTACTTAATGAAGATTATTTATTTAAAAAACAATTTGGTGGAGAAGTTGTTGAACTTGTTGGAGAGTTTGACTTAATAATTAATAATTTTTGGTATAACGCTTATAAAAAGTTTTATCCTATGTATGAAAAGTTTAAAAAAAGAAAATGATTTTATTTCATTTTCTTTTATTTTTGTCTTGTGAATTCTTTATTACTTTCTCCTGTTCTGTCCCTTTCTGTTCTAATAACTTCAGTATCTGTTCCGATTGGATCTGTATTATTAGCACCTACCATATGAGTTGTTTTTAATCCACTTTTTCGTTGCATTACTTTATCTTCTTGTATCAAATTATATATATATGTTTTTGGCTTAATTTCTTCATCTTCTTCTGTTGTGATATTAAATAATTTATTATATCTTTGTTTAATAAAATAAAAACATAGTGGTCCAAGTAAAAGAAAGAAAAATTTTAAATCAAAATCCGGAAAAAATAACATTAATAATATTCCTAGTAATTCTGCGATTAATGAAATAGTTATTAATTTTTTTATATCTATTGGTATGTTTCCAGTAGTATTTTTATTTCTTCCATTTACAGCTATATAGTAGAATGTATCTTTATTTTTTAATTTATATCCATATAACCATACTGGTAAATAGACTATTTTCCAATCTTCACCTTTTACTTCTAAATTCATATTTGTCCATGCTACTCCTCTATCATATTCTTCTAGAGTTTCATTAGCAGCAAATTTAGTTAAGTTTTTTGTTTTTAACTCTGCGATTGGTTTTAATATGTTATAATTTATATTTCTATTTTGTGAAGTACATCCTCCTAAGTAATCAGGTTTATATGGAATACTATTTTCTACATCAAATGGTTTTATATTATTAATCATATTTTTTATTGGATCTATGATTTTTTTATTCTGTGTTTCTTTTTCATTTTCTATTAATAATCCATCTATATAAAAATCATATTCTCGAGATACTTGATAGTCATCCGCATCATATGTTGTAACTCCAGCATTAACATCATAATTCTTTTTTACTGTATGTTCTCCTTGACCAGTTAGACTTGCATGAGTAGTTGTATTTATTAATACATAAGGTAAATATGTACACATAACATTTGATATATTTAATCTTTCTTTGAAATCTGTTAGAGCAAATATTTTTCTATCTTTTAAGTATTTATCAATTTCTATTTTGGCTTCTTCTCTTGTTACTGTAAATGGTAGGAGTGCTCTTGGAGGTGTTGTGGTTTGTACTACATTATTAGCATCTAAAGTACATCTGCACCAATGGCATTTGATCTGACCTAAGTATTTTTTATCAATTGTTACTTCTGTATGACAATAGGCACATTTTAGTGTTATTAGATTACTAGTATCTACTTGTCTATCATTATTTATATTTGGTATTTGTTTAAACTTTTCTTTTACTGGTTTAAATTCATATTGACAAGCATTACAAGTATAATGTCCTGTTTCTTTGTCAAGTGTTAAATCTGTAAGTCCACAATGAGGGCATGCTAAAGCGTTTTTATCAGGCATTTGTCCTAAAGGTATAACGCTAGTTTTTGAATTGTTTTCATTATTTTCTTGCATAAAAAACACCTCTCTATTTTATTTAATTATATCATAGAGAAGTGTAATATTAAATAAATTTTATTTCCTTATTTTGTGAATTAACTTAAATAAGTTATAGTAAAACTTGTTTATAGGTAGATGGTATTCTCCTATTAATTCTTCTGTATAACCAGTAAAACCTTTTTTAAAATCATATACTCCATACTCTGAATCATTTTTATCAAAGTTTCCACTAATGCCATAAAAATTATATCTTTTAAAATTATGTTTCATAGCATATTTAATCATTTCCCATTGTACTATATAAGGAGTTCCAAAATGCATATATTCTTTTTTATTTCCTCCAAATAGATATACTAAGTCATCTCCAAATAACATAAAGACTCCTGTGGATGCTGGAATTATATCTCCTTTTTCTTCTTGTAATTTTGTTATTTCTTCAATTTGTTTTTCTATTTTTTCAAGATTATCTCTATGTCTTTTAATCTTCTCTTCTTTAGATTTTTGTTCTTCCATTCTTTTTATTGTAACTTTAGTTTCTTCTTTTTCTTTATTTAAGTCTTCTAAAATTGTTTTTGTATGAATTTCTGCGATTATAAATTTTACTAAATTATCTTTATGATAGGCATCATACATTTTTTGAAAGTAATCTAGACTTCTGTTATGAAAATTCTTTCTATCTCCAGTTGCATCTAATAATTCTTTTACTAAAGGTAATTCTTCATATGAAGCATCTCTTATAACTATTTTATTTTTTATTCCTTTTTGAATATTTCTTCTAGTAAAAGATCTCATACTTTTAAGTAATTCTTCTTCTGTTTTATCTAAGTCTAAGACAAAAGTCCAAGTTACTACTTGTTCTGCGGTATCTGATTTTTCAAATCCTAATGATAATAAATTCTCAATAGCATCTGTATTATCTATACCATTTTCTACTATATCTCCATTAATATCTCTTTGTTTTGTAATATAGTAAGGATCTATTCTTAAATTATATCCTTTTTTATCTTTTATATATTCTTTTAAGTTTTCCACAAAAAATGTTAATAACTTTTTATTTTTATAATCTACGAGTAATCCCCTTGGAGCATAAAAATCTATTTGTCCAAAGTGAGTTTTACGTGATGAAATAAAGCTAGCAGCAATTATCTTTTTATCTTCTTCTATTCCTACATAATAAATATTCCAACCTAGGTTTTTTCTTAAATTAGCCATATTAGTTGTTTGAATAAAGTTTTTTAATTCATACTCTTGTGTAAATTTTGAAAATTCTTCTTCTGTTAACTCTCTAAATACCATACTATATTCTCCTTAAAGTTTCTTTCCTACTACTTAATCATAGCATATTTTTTTAAGTTTTGAAACATTAATAATATATTACCATGGCAGAAAAACAATATATTTGTTCTTCTCCAAAAACACAAGCACTAACTTGATATTTTATATCTATTACTTCTTTTTCTGTTTCCTCTAAAAACGTATTAATTTTCTCTTCTAAGTCTTCTTCTGTTTCTTCATCAAATATTTTTACTTTCATATTATCACCAATTTTATTATAAATGTTTTTATCCACAAAAATTGTTGAAAATTATTATAAAAAAAATCAAAACTTTTGTTTTGACTTTTTATTTTACAACGATATTTACTATTTTTCCTTTAATAACTATTACTTTTATTATGTCTTTTCCTTCTATATGACGTTTAACATTATCTTCTTGCATAGCTTTTTCTTTAATTATATCTTCTTCATCATCTACATTGATTGTAATAGTTCCTCTTACTTTTCCATTTACTTGAACAGCAATATCTTTTGTTTTATCTATTGTTTTTTCTTCATCATATGTAGGCCATTTTCCTTCACAGATTGGACTAAATCCTAATTGTTCATTTAATTCTTCTGTGAAATGTGGTGCGATTGGATTTAATAAAGTAAGTAATACTTTATAGTCTGCTTTAGTGATTTCTTTTTGTTCTTCGAAATTATTTACTAAAATCATTAAAGAAGATACTGCGGTATTATAAGACATTGTTTGTAAATCATTTTCTACTTTCTTTATAGTCTTATGAATTAAATTTTCAAGTTCTTTAGTATAGTTGTCTCCTTCTATTACTTTATCTTTTAATCTAAATATTTTATCAATGAAACGTTTACATCCTCTTAATGAATCAGTTGACCAACTTGCATCTTGAGTGTAATCTCCAATAAACATTTCATATATTCTTAGAGCATCTGCGCCAAATTCATTTACTACATCATCTGGATTTACTACATTACCTTTTGATTTACTCATTTTTTCTCCATTTGAACCTAGAATCATACCATGACTTACTCTAGTCCAAATCATTTCTTTTTTAGGAACTAATCCGATATTATATAAGAATTGTACCCAGAATCTTGCATATAGTAAGTGTCTTGCGGTATGTTCCATTCCACCATTATACCAATCTACTCTATTCCAATATTTCATGGCATCCATTCCAACAAATTCTTTATCATTATGTGGATCCATAAATCTTAGGAAATACCAACTTGATCCTGCCCAGTTAGGCATAGTATCTGTTTCTCTTTTTGCATCATGACCACATTTTGGACATTTACAATTTACCCATTCAGTAATGTTTGCAAGTGGACTTTCTCCATTTTCTGTTGGTTCATATTCTGCGATATCTGGAAGCAATAAAGGTAGGTCTTCTTCATTCATTGGAACCCATCCACATTTTGGACAATCTATCATTGGAATTGGTTCTCCCCAGAATCTTTGTCTTGAGAAAATCCAATCTCTCATTTTATAATTTACTTTTTTCTTTCCACAATTATTTTCTTCTAACCAAGAAATCATTGTATTAATTGCATCTTCCTTATTCTTTCCATTTAAGAATTCGGAATTAATATGAGTTCCATCTCCTGTCATAGCTGCTGGATCTAATACATATTCAAATGATTTTTTATGTAATTCATCTTTTATTTCTTTTTCTATTTCTTTTAAAGTTAGCCATTTAATAGAGATTTCTTCATTATTTAAATCTTTATTTGTTGTTCTTTCACTTTGTAATTCAAATAAGATTGGTGTTGTTTCTGCATTAATATATTTATCTGTATCTTTATCATAATAATGATTGTTTATTTTAAAGTCTTCTCCTATTAGTTTTAAATCATTATATCCTGTTTTTTCTTGTATTTTTCGAAGTGCACAGTTTAGGGCAGATTCATCATCTTTTCTTGTTCCATCTATAAATGTTCTTTTATCATTTTTCTTTATAGTTAGATATTTATCAGTTTCTGGATTGTGGATGATTGCGATTATTTCTTTTTGTTTTTCTTCATTTGCTTCTTTTTTTCCTATTTCTTCTTCTAACACTTGAATAATTGGAATACCATATTTCTTAGCGAATTCGTAATCACGATCATCATGTGCTGGGACTGCCATGATTGCTCCTGTTCCATAGCTTGCTAGAACATAGTCTGAAATATAAATTGGTATTTTATCATTATTTACTGGGTTTATTGCATATGCACCAGTAAATACTCCTGTTTTTTCTTTATTTAATTCTGTTCTTTCCATTTCATTTTTTGTAGAACATTTCTTTATATATTCTTTTACTTCTTCTTGTTTTTCTGGAGTAGTAATCTCTAATACATATTCATGTTCAGGTGCTAGAACACAATAGGTTGCTCCAAATAAAGTATCACAACGAGTTGTAAATACTGTGAACTTTTTATCGTGTCCTTCTATTTTGAAGTTAACTTCTGCTCCTATTGATTTTCCAATCCAATTTATTTGACCTAGCTTAACACGTTCTGCAAAATTTGTATCATCAAGTCCAGTAAGTAAATCTTCTGAGTAATCACTCATTCTAAGCATCCATTGACTTTTTTCTTTTTGAACAACACTACTTCCACATCTTTCACAAACTCCACCTGCAGCATCTTCATTTGATAAAACACTCTTACATGTAGGGCACCAATTTACTGGTACTTTTTCTTTATAAGCCATATTATGTTTATAAAATTGTAAGAATTGCCATTGTGTCCATTTATAATATTCTGGATCTGTTGTTGAAAATTCACGATCCCAATCAAATGAAAATCCTAAAGTCTCCATTTGTCCTTTAAATGTTTTTATATTTTCACGTACTGCATCTTTTGGATGAATGTGATTTTTAATAGCATATTGTTCTGCGGGTGCTCCAAAAGCATCCCATCCCATAGGATATAAAACGTTATATCCTTGCATTCTTTTCATTCTAGCAATTGCATCTTGAGCAGTATAACTTCTAACATGCCCAACATGAAGTCCTGATCCACTTGGGTATGGGAACTCTACTAAGATATAATATGGCTCTTTATCTGAACCATTTATTGCTTTAAAGGTTTTATTTTCTTTCCAATAATTTCTCCATTTTTTTTCTATTTGTTTAAAATCATACATTTTTTATACATCCTTTCTTTTTATAATATATACCAACTAAATGATAACTTATTAAAAATATTATTATTACACTTACTATCGCAATGAGTATTTCTATTAGAAATGAGTCTGAGAGTGATACTAAGCTTACTATCAGTGATATATCAAATGAACTTACAACTGCGATTAAGTTTAAAAAATTTTTATAATTTACTTTTTTTATATCAATATCATATTTATAAACGAGGTAATTTACCTCTGGTGGTTTTTTCTTACTGTTTCTTCTAGTTGCGACCTTTATTATAAATATTTGATAGAAAATATATACTAGTATAAATGTCATTATAAATAAAATTATTTCTTCCATAACTCATCCTCCAATAAAAAAATCCTTATATAAATATAAGGACGAATTTACTCGCGGTACCACCTTATTTCATGATAAAAATCATGCGGCTTTCATAAGATATAATGGTCTTAACCATGATGTGTTTTTATAGAAATCAAGTTCATTATCTTCTTATATTTGTTTTCACCAACCACAAACTCTCTTTTAATAAGGTTAGATAATTACTACTATTTCTCACATCTCTAAAACTATTAATATTATAGCAAAAAGTAAGAAAAAAGCAAGTAAAAATACTCACTTATACTTCGGCAATATATTGTAATAGTTTTAGGAATAAATCCATATATTCTCTTGATAATCCTTTTTTTCTTAGTTTTCTAATTTCTATTCTTTTCTTTTGAACAGAAATATCACTAAACATTATAGCATCTATTTTTTCTTTTATATATGTTTCTATTCTTAAATCTTGTAAGATACTTTTAACATCATCATTTATTAATCTTACTGCATCTATTTCTATATCTTGTCCTTTACAATTTATTGTTATTTGAGATACTGTTGGGGCATCTTTTATATAAACTACAAAATCATTACCATCTACTCCACATAGTGCTTGTACTGGTTGTTCATTAAAGTAGACTGTGGTATCTTGAGCATGTTTTGTATTTCTAAACATTATTTTATAGTTTCTTTTATCTGGTATTACTCCACTTTTTCCTTCTATAGGTCTTATTATTACTGTATAGTTATTTTTTAGATAGTTATAATCTATATTTGTTTTTAGGTAATATCCTCTTTGATAAAGATTTGTTGAACCATCATCTTCGTATAGTGTATAAGAGTTACTTACACCTGGGAATATATGAATTTCCATATCGGTGGCGATACCAGTATTATTGTAATCACTTCTATTAGATAATGGTATGATTGATCCTGAATGAGCAAATACTGGATAATCTTCATCTTTAAAGAAAGATATATATTTTTTAGCACCAGGGAATTTCTTTCCTGTTTTAAAGTCATACCAAGTTCCATCTGGTATATAGAATCTATGGATAGTTCTGTTCATTGTTGTATCTTTCTTTTCAAGTATTGGGCAAACTATAAGTTGAGATCCAAAGTAGTATTCATTTCTATATAATTTGTCATCATAAATCCATGGGAAATTATAATATAATGGTTGTATTAATGGTATTCCATATTTATGATATTGATAACTTTCTGTATATAAATATGGTATTAATCTATGTCTTAATCTTAAATAATCTATAGCTATAGTTTCTGTTTTAACATCCCAAGCCCATGGTTCTCTTTTATAATATTTTCCACGTGCACCATGAAAACGTAATATTGGTGAGAAGACAGCAAACTCTAAATATCTTAGATATAGTTCTGGATCTTCTATTCCACCATGGTTTCCTCCAACATCATGACTCCACCATGATACTCCAATATTAGCAGCATTTATTTGTTTTAAGACAACGTCTTTTAATTGTTCCCATCCTATTTCACTACTTCCTGCATATAAAACTGGATATCTATGAGGAGCATAAATAGCATTTCTTGATAGGACCATTCCTCTTTCATTACGTGTTGAATCCATATACATATAATGAAGTGTTGACCATAAATTTAATAAGTTTAAATCTCCATTATAGTCATTCCAAAAGAAGTCTACTCCTATTCCTTCTAATGGATGAAGGAATATTTTTAAATATACATCTATTAATCTTGGATTTAATGGATCAAATTTAATTATTGTAGAACCATTTATTCCTAAAGATTCTGCGGCAACACTGAAAAACTGTTCATGAGGATAAAATCCACCACCTGGATCTACTCTAAGTCCTACTTTAATTCCTCTTTTATGAAGTTCTTCAATAGTTGAGGTTGGATCTTTAAATAGATTAGGATTAAATGTAAAACCACTTTTTAAATCATGGTATTTATCTACATTTCTAATGTGCCAATCTTTATCAAATAACATAATTGAGATAGGCACTTTTTTCTTTTCAAATTTTTTTATTAATTCCCATAATGTTTTATCATCATAAGTAACATTACGACACCACCAGTTACCTAAAGCGAAACGAGGAATCATTGATGGAAAACCTGTTAAGGTATAATAATCTTGTAAGGCTGAGGCGAAATCTTTGTCATACATAAATACATATATATCAACTGAGCCTCTTTCTCTATCTACAAATGTTCCATCTGTTGCGAGTAATTTGTTTTCAGAATCATCTAGGGATGCGAAACCTTCTAAGGAATAAAGTCCTCTATTATATCTTTTATCTATAGGTATATCAACAGAAATCATATTTCCACCTAAGTTTCTTGCTTCAGGATGACCATAATACCATGATTTTTGGCGATCTCTTTCTGCTGAATTTAAAGTTATTTTTAAGTTTTTCATCGGATCTACTTTGTTTCCGATAAAAGGTTGTTCTTTTAAGTATGTAAGAGTAAAATATTTTGTTGTTATTTCTAAGTATTGAGGATCTTGTCTTACTTTATATTCTGGTGTTTTAAATGTCCTGTTGATTACAAGTTGAGTTGGAGAATCTACAAATGTTCCAGAGGTACTATATTCAAGTCTTATAAGACGTTCTGTTAAAACAGTAAATCTATAGCGTTTTCCCTTTAGAACCATCTTGTCATTTGTTTTTGTAAGATCATAACTAAACTCAAATTGCTTACCAAGTGGATACATAATGACAACCTCCTTTTACTCTTATATATCATATCATAAATAATGAAATATTCCAATAATTTATAATGTGTTTTTATTAAGTTATTTTATTTGGACAAGATAATTTTACAATATATTGATACTTTCCATTTTTAAGTCTTGATACTACTACTTTACTTTGATTATTACATTCTTGACCTTTTGAATTTTCTACTGTATCTATATAATTATTATTTTGTAATTTTTCTAAAGTTACTTCAGCAGTATCTTCTTCTGTTAATGGTAATTCTCCTTTATGGTCTGAATAATATTCTTTTGCAGCCATTAGTACCATATTTTCTTGATTGGTATAATATTTATCTGTTCCTTTTTTTAAAACACTAGTCATACTTGTTATAGTAATTGTCCCTAATATGGATAATACTACAACAGCAGTTAATACTTCAATCATTGTAAAACCTTTATTATTCATATTAGTTCTCCTTATCTAAAAACATTGCGAAATACTCATCATATACTAATTTATTTTCGTATACATATGTAGCTATTTTTTTACCTACATAACGAAAATGCCATGATTCATTAGAGAATCCTGTTATTGATTCTGATGAAGTTGGATAACGATGAACAAAACCATATTTAGCTGAATTTTTGATGGTCCAGTCATATTCTTTTGTTGTTGAGAAAACATTTGATTTGGCACTTGCTAAATCAAAACCATATCCAGTTTGATGTTCTGAAAATCCAGGAGTTGATACGTATTTAGCAACGTATTCATCTCCATATAAGCCTTTATATAAATCAAATACTTTTACTTGTTCTTTATAACTTCTATATGCTGAATTTACTAGTATTTCCATACCTTCTTTTTTAGCATCATCAATCATTCTTTTTAAATTTTGCCAAGCAATTCTTGTTCCTTTTACTTTTTCTTCACCTTTTACATATTCTTGAGGTATTGTTATTAAGTCTTTTGGTACATATCCATCTTTTAATTTTCTATGTTTTGTAACTAATACTTTAGGTGAATAATCATCTGTTATAACAGGATCTTTATATGGTTCTTTATCTAAATCTATATTTACTTGGATAATAGTATTTTCTTCATCTTCTCCTGTTTCATTCATATATGCTAAATATCTATCATAGTTTCTTATTTTAGCATAATCATATGTGAAAAATTCTTCTAAGTACTCTACTTTATCTCTTTTAGCAAAAGCAGTTACATCTTCATCGTTTCCATGAGATAAAATCATAGATATTTCATTATTATTATACTTTCTTTTGATTAAACTATTAATA
Organism: uncultured Bacilli bacterium; assembly: GCA_947632065.1. Classification (GTDB taxonomy): domain Bacteria; phylum Bacillota_I; class Bacilli_A; order RF39; family UBA660; genus CANRDQ01. The sequence continues at coordinate 28,906 of CANRNO010000031.1, forward strand.
TTTCTTATTAGATGTTTTTGTTTTTGATATTTTATTTTAGAGTAATGATCTAAATTTTTTTCTTTATAATCAGAACTTTCAAAAGCAGCATTTAGTGTTTTATTTTCTCCTATTTCCATAACATAACTTTTTTTCATTTTTAGTAATATTTCATTACTTGCTTGGATGCTATAACCTAACTCTGTAAGTTGATATCTTTCATAAAAATAAAATATTGTAAGTGCGATTGCAATCAATAAAATTGTACCTAAAATATATTCTAAAATTCTTAGTCCTTTTTTTGGCTTTAATTTCTTTTTTAATTCCATATTATCCACTTCCTTTAATACAGCTTAATTGTATCAAAATTATTTATAAAAGTCATCTTTAAAGGATATTGTTTTCCTTAAAGGTTTTTAGAATTTATTAATTCTACATATACCTTTTTTAAATCTTGTTTTTTTATTCCTAAATCACGTAAAATGGAATAAGCATATTCTATTTTCATTTTGAAAAAACATTTATCATCTTTTAGTATCTTTTGAATGAGTTTGTATTTTTTTAAATTTTTTTCATCATTAACATTTAACTTTATTAATTTATCATTAACTTCTCTTAGTTTTTCTATCATTTCTTTCCTCCTAAACTACCTTCGATTCCAGGTATTGTTGAATCAATATTTCTTTTTCCTATTTGACCAAATGTATTTTCTTTTATTTTTTCTTCTAGTACTTCTGGAGAGATTGATACTAATGGATTATTTCGATTATTGGGATCAAAATAAAAATATATATTTTCATTTTTATTTAATTCATTTGTAATACCATTTTCATTTATTATATAAATTCCTACTGGTACTGCTTCAAAATTTTCTACTTCTTTATTGCTTATAATTTTAAAATTAATGTTTTCTTCTCTTTCTTTTTCAGCAAATAAAATTTTATTTAGTATAAGAGTATATCCAAAAGCATCCATAACAGGTAATTCAATTGAGTTAACTGTTTCGGTTAAAATTGAAACTTTTTCTGTTAGTGGTATTTCTTCTACATTATCACTTATTAGTTTATAATAATTTATTAATTCTTCTGTTGATTCTATTTCTTCGGATTTTTCGTTTTTATTAATTAAATCATACATTTTAGAGAAAGATTCTTTAAATTCTTGTTGTGTTTGTTTACTTTTATTTATACACTCTATTCCTTTTAATGGATGATTTACTTTGGCAAGCATTAAATCGGCATTTAAAATAGAACGTGTAGAATCTGCGGTAATTAAAAACTTATCTATTCTAAATTCTAGGCTAACATGTCCTGTTCCGTATGTATTACCAAATATACTTTTATAATTATTTTTATAATTTACTCCTAAATATTTTTTTAAAAGATTAGCATACATATTATTAAACATATAACAGACTACTTCATTATTTTCTGGAGTAATAGTTGAAATGTATTCAGGATCTTTATATTTTAAAGTGGCTTCTCCTTTTTGATTTAGAGCATAATACTCTTGACTATAAGTTAGAGTCTTACACATTTTTATATAAATATATATTGCTTTTTCTAAAGTACTTATATCTTCTGGCATTTGAGATATTATTTCTTTTTCTAACTCTTTATTAAGGTCTGCGGTGTATGTGGGATCTTTTTGTAAGAATTCATTAACTGCTTGATAATCTATTATTTTAAAGGCTCTAATATCCTTTAATCTTTGTTTAATTTTGGGTGGTATTAAATTACTTTGATATCCTCCGCTTTGTTGAAAAAGCATATCAATAGCATAAGCAAAATGTTCTTTTGGAATATTTTCTATTTTTTCATTATTACATAATTCTTTGAATTTAGGAGTTGATAATTCTAAAAATGAAATCATTTTCTCAAATGGTATAGAGTAATCAATGCCATCTATATTAAAGTTATAAACTAAACCTTGTTGGTTATCTTTAAATTTTTCAAAAGATATTTCTTGTTTTAATACTTCTAGTTTTTTATATTCTTCTTTAGTTAAATTCATCTTTTTAGTAGAAATAAGTTTTTCTATACCTTCTATAATTATAGGTTTATATGGACAATCTATTTCTTCATCAACTTGTTTACCATCTTTGGTATATCCAATATTTAATGAAAAATTTTCTCCAAAAATATATTTTTTTAAATATTCATAATATGCATCATCTTTTATCAATTTCTTTAACAATTCTATACTTATATTTTGACCATCAATATTTATTTTTTCACTGTTTTTTATATTATTAAATTCATCTAGTGGTATAAAAATTGTATATCTTTTTTCTATTTTTAAATATTTATTAATATTTTGTATTATATTTTGATTCATATATTCCTCCTAGCAATATCTTATAATCATTATATCATAATTTAAAAAATGTGGTATAATAAGTTAGATTTGATGAGAGGAGTTTAACTTATGGAAAATCCTTTTAAATATAGTGATAATAATAAAAGATATCATACTTTAGATTATTATTATAAACATAAATTTAATAGTAAAGTTTTTAAGGTTAGTTTGAACGCTTCTTTTACTTGTCCAAATATTGATGGTACGAAAAGTAGTTTAGGATGTATTTATTGTTCTAAATCTGGTAGTGGTGAATTTGGTGGAAAAAAGGAAGATGACTTAGTTTTACAATTTGAAAAAGTTAAAAATATGTTGCTTAATAAATGGCCTAAGGCAAAATATATTGGATATTTTCAAGCAAGGACTAATACTTATGCTCCTGTTAGTGTTTTAAGGGAAAAATATGAAAAGATTTTAAAACTAGATGATGTGGTTGGTCTTTCTATCGCAACTAGAGCTGACTGTATTAGTAATGAATGTCTTGATTATTTAGAAGAATTAAACAAAAGGACTTTTTTGACTGTTGAACTTGGACTTCAAACTTCTAATGAATTGACTGCTGAATTTATAAATAGATGTCATAGTTTAAAGACTTTTGAAGATATGGTTTTAAAACTTAGAAAAAGAGGTATTAATGTAGTTGTACATATTATAAATGGACTTCCTTATGAAGATAAAGAAGATATGCTTAATACTGTTAGATATTTAAATAAACTTGATATACAAGGAATAAAAATACATATGCTTAGTGTTTTAAAAGATACTCCTTTAGAGGAAATTTATAAAAAAGAAAAGTTTCATATTTTAACTAAAGATGAATATATAGACATTGTTGTTTCTCAATTAGAACTTTTACGTAGTGAGATTGTAATTCATCGTATTACTGGAGATCCTCCAAAAAATTTATGTATTGAACCTAAGTGGCTTATAAAAAAATTCTGTGTGTTAAATGATATTGATAAAGAAATGAAAAAAAGAGATACTTATCAAGGTAAGAAAATGTAAATAAAAGTAATAAACACCTTGTGTTGCTCTTTTTTTTATATTATAATTATTATAGGAGACTACGGAGGTAGATATTATGAAAGATAAAATTAATCAATGGATGACTAATTTTAAGAAAATGGATAAAAAAGAATTTATTAGAAAAAATGATAAATTACTTGCGATTTCAATGATTACTTTTTCTGGAATGTTATGTCTTTGTGTTGGAGTTGCTTTACCACTTATGCCTAAGGATGTATCTAATAAGACTATTTTGCTTAAAGTTTCTAAGAATCAAGTAGAAAAAAAGAAAAGTAATGAAATAGTATTAAAAGAAATGCAATCTGAGGTTAATCAACCTATTAGTGTTGATGTTAGAGATTATGTTGATACTAAATTATTAGATGAAGATGTTATTAAAAAATTAAAACTAGATACTTCTGCGGTTAATATATTACAACCTGGTAATTATACATATGTAATAAAATATAAGAATAAGACTTTTACTGGTATTTATATAATAAAAGAAAAAGAATTACCTAAAGTTGATAATATTACTTTAAAAAGTTTTGATTGGTTTGTAGGTCAATCTCTTTCTACAAATATTGATGATTATATTACAGTACAATTATCTGATGAAGTAAAGGCTAATTGTAAACTTGATTTATCACAAGTTAATATTAATGTAGTTGGTCCATATGCTTATACATTATCATATAATGGTCAAGTTTATACTGGTGTTATTAATGTTATTAATAATCCTGCTACTGTACAGCCTGATACTAATAATATTCTTCCTGCTGTACCCACTCAACCAGAACAACCTGTTCAGTAAAAAAAATTAAAAAACTATGAAACTTGTTTATTGGAGAACTATTTTGGTTCTCTTTTTTTGTTTTCCTATGGGAATTATAAAAATTGGGATATTTTATTATATAAATTTGTTAAAATGGTGATTTTACAAAGGTTTTAATTAGTGATATAGTCTTAGTCATTAAGAAACAAAAGGAGGGATTTTTTGAAAAAATTATGTGTTTTCTTAATGACAATTTTAGCATCTACAGTAGTTTTTGCGACTGATGTATATGCACAAAGTACATTTCATGAGGCAGAGTTGATAGGTGGGGTTTATATGACCAGAGAAAAAGGTAAAACCCGCATTTATGAACAAGCTAGATTCGTTAGAAGGGATGGGGATAATAAAGAGGCATATTGCATTGAACCATTTACTATGTTCCAAGAAGGTGGAAGTTATGAAGCTAGCTCAACTATTGGTTCTCTTACAGGGGATCAAATAAACAAAATCACTAAAATTGCTTATTATGGTTATGGTAATAAGGCATTAGAGCATTATGATCCAATGTGGTATGCTGCAGCTCAACATTTGATTTGGCAAGTAGTTGAACCTGCTGGTAATTATTATTTTACTGATAAGTTAAATGGTAATCCAGTTTCTACTTATGATAGATATATGAATGAAATAAATCAACATGTAGCAGCTCATGATGTAACACCTAGTTTTGGTTTTCAAACTTTTACTCTTGCACAGAATAGTTCTATAGAAATACAAGATACTAATCAAGTATTACAATATTTTAGTGAAGATAGTGATATGTTATCTATTAATCCATATAACAACACTTTAAAAATAGAAGGTTTAAAACCTGGAAATTATGACTTTGTGTTAACGAAGAACTTTGATAACTATGGAGAAGAGTTTTATTTCTTTGATCATCCAGGTAATCAAAATTTAATGGTTGTTGGTAAGCTACAACCTGTTACTACTCATATAACTGTTAATATTAAAGAAACTGAGGTGGAATTTACTAAGTTAGATGCTGATACTGAAAGTACAACACCAAGTGGCGAAGCTGAACTTAAAGGTGCTGAATATGATATTCTTGATGAAAATGAGGAGGTAGTAAAACATTTTGTTATAGGAGATGATTCTAAAGCAGTTGTTAAAAATTTAGCATTTGGTACTTATTATGTTAAAGAAACTAAGGCAGGTGTTGGATATAAACTCGATGAGGAATTACATGAATTTACTATTGATGAAAATAATACTAAATTAAAAATAGAACTTGAAAATGAGGTTATTAAAAAGAAAGTAGAAATTCATAAGAAATATGGTAATGATACTGATGCTAAAGCAGAAGAGGGAATTGTTTTTAATGTATTTAATAGTAAAGGTGAACTAGTTGATAGTATGATAACTGATCAAAATGGTTATGCATATATTGAACTTCCTTATGGACATTATACTATAAAACAAGAGACTTCTACTGAAGGATATGAAAAAGTAGATGACTTTACTGTAGATATAACTGATGAGGGAGATGATGATGTAATTGAATTTGACTTATTGGATTATGTTATCGAAGTTCCAAATACAAATGTTAATCATCAAGACTCTTTATTTTTAGTTATATTTATGATAATATTTGGATTTGTTTATGTTAAAAAAGAAATACGTTTATAATATTCTTATAATTATTTTATATATGGTAGCTTGTATATTTATTTATCAAGATACAAATTATACAACTATTAAAAAAGATTATATTAATCCAAAAGGAAAAAGTCCTGTTGTTACTCAAATTTCTTCTAATAAAGAAATTATTGCAACTTTAGAAATTCCTAAAATAAACTTATATGAGAATATTTATGAAATAAGTAACAAACAGAGTGCTGTGGATAATCATGTAGTTATCTTAGAGAATTCCACTTTTCCTGTTGAAAAAAGTAGTATAGTTTTTATTGCTGCTCATTCTGGTAGTGGCAGGAATGCTTATTTTAATAAAATTGATGAGTTATCAACAGGAGATGTAGTTAAATTTTATTATAAAAATAAATTATACACATATTTAGTGGAAAAAAGTTGGGAAGCTGATAAGGATGGAAAAATAGAGGTTTCAAAATATAAAAAACATGAACTTATTTTAACTACGTGCAGTAAAAAAGACGATAATAAGCAATTAATCATTAGATGTACTAAAAAAGAAGAATAATATTTATTCTTCTTTTCCTGTTATATGATTTATCGCAGCTTGTAATTGATTATCATTTTCTCTAATTTGATTTTCTTTATACTCTTCACTTTCTTCTACTTTTATATCAGGTTTTATTCCTTTTTCATTTATCCAATGTCCTTTTGGTGTTAACCATTTTTCAGTTGTGTATTTTATACTTGCTCCACTGGATAATTCATATGCCTTTTGAACAGTTCCTTTTCCATAAGTTTTTGTTCCAATAACAGTGGCATTAGAATAAGATTCTTTAAAAGCTGCTATTAATAATTCTGATGCACTAGCACTAGAGTTATTTGATAAAATAATTACTGGATATTCTCTTTTTTCTGAGGTCTTATCTTTATAAACTGTTTTTTTATTTTTTTCTTCTAATCTATAAATTACTTTACCTTTCTTTAGGAACATTGACATTATTTTAGATACTTGACTTAAATGTCCTCCTAAATTATTTCTAACATCTATTATTAAATAACTTATTTTTTTATCTTCTATTTCTTTTAATTCTTTTTTAAATTGTTTATATGTATTAGCAGCAAAAGTATCTATTTTTATATACCCTATATTTTTTTCTGATTCTTCTATTATTTCACTTGATACTGAAGGTAATTCTACTTTTCCACGGGTAATTGTTAATTCTTTTTCTTCTCCATCTCGTAAGATAACAACTTTTAATTTTGTACCTTTTTTTCCTTTTATTAATTTACTTATATCAGATAAATTTTTATCCTCTATATTCTTTCCTGCAACTTTTATAAGTTGATCATTTACTTTCATTCCTGCTTTATCTGCAGGTGAGTTTTCAAATATAGAAGCAACTATTGCTTTTTGTTCTGATATTGCTACAGTAGCACCTATACCTATATATGAACCATTTACAGTTTCGTTAAAATCTTCTGATGTTTCTTCATTCATATATAGAGAAAAAGGATCATCTAAATAATCTACTAAACCTTTAATTCCCGCATCTACTAATTTCTTTTTATCTAAATCTTTTTCATAATAATTATCTACAATATTATTATATGTATCTATTAATTCTTCTAATTCAGCAGGTACTTTTAAAGTAATAGTTTTATCTTTTGTAAAAGAAATTATGTTACCTATAATAAATCCAAAAAGAATAGCAATTAAAACAATTATTACTACTTCAAAAGTAGAAAAATAATCTTTCTTATCAAATTTATCTACTTTCTTTTTTATCTTTTCCTTAATATTTTTATTTTTTGACTTTTCTGGTTTTTCTTTTGCCACTTTATCACCTTCTAATATATACCCTATTAATATAATATCATATTAAACTTAAAATTAGAATTAATTATTTAAATAATTCCTTTATTCTATAATTTAATTATAACATATTATTAAAAACATAACTGTAATTTTTTATTATTATTGGTTTATATTTTTTTATTCATTATATTGATAAGGGGTTTTATATTTTGGCATAAGTCATTATACATTGTTGGAGTAAGTGATTGTTCTCCATCTGATAAAGCTTTTTCTGGATGATTATGTACTTCTATTATTAGTCCATCACAACCTATTGCAATAGCTGCTTTTGATAGTGGTTCAATTAAATATTTTTGGCCTCCGGCATGAGATGGATCTACTATTATTGGTAAATGACTTAATTTTTTTATTACTGGTATTGATGATAAATCTAAAGTGTTTCTGGTTGCTGTTTCATAAGTTCTTATTCCTCTTTCACATAAAATTACATTTGGATTTCCCTCATTTAAAATATATTCAGCAGCCATTAACCATTCTTTTATAGTAGCACAAAGTCCTCTTTTTAATATTATTGGTTTATTTAATTTACTAACCTTTTTTAGAAGATCAAAATTTTGCATATTTCTAGCACCTATTTGTATAACATCAACATATTTATCAAATAATTCTATATCTTCTATTGATACAATCTCTGATACTATTTTTAATCCTGTTTCTTCTTTGGCTTTAGTTAAAAGTTTTAATCCTTCTTCTTTTAAACCTTGAAAATCATATGGGGAAGTACGAGGTTTAAATGCCCCTCCTCTTAAAAAATTTGCTCCACTTTCTTTTACTCTTTTAGCAATCTCTATTATTTGTTCTTCTGATTCTACTGAACAAGGACCAGCAATCATCATTATTTTATTATTTCCTATAATCTCTTCATTACCTATTTTTATTATGGTATCTTCTTTATGATTTTCTCTACTAAATAATTCTTTTTTCATTTTCTCTCCTCCCAAAAAAAGAGCCTCATTCAAATGAGACTCTTACTACAACTTAAATAGTTATTTAATAACATAAATCACTCATTAGAATGGAATTTTTATATTTAAGACATGCAATAAATCTTGCGCTAAAGTAAAAAGCCCAAGTTCCAAAAAAGTTACTAAAGTAATTTCTTTTGGTTAATATCTTCATTAATATAACATCCTTTCTAAGTACATTACTATATTACTACTATTATTATATTATGTCAAACTATGGTGATGGCATTGTTAATCCTTTTTTAAAATGTTACCTTATCATTAATAGAAATGTTACCGAATATTTGTTGTATAATATATCTCTGAAAGGAGATGTATTTTTATATATGCATAATAAAGTATATGCGTTAAAACTTGTTCAAGATAAACTAAATGGTGATAATAATTATTCTTATTCTCAAATTGCTTCTTTAACTGGATATACTAAAAAACAAATTTATAGATTTTCTAAACAATTAAAAGAAAAGGATATCAATTCTATTTTAGTTCATGGTTTAACTAATAAACCTTCTAATAATTCTGTTTCGCCCAAAGAAATTGAATTTATTAAGAACTTCAAGAATCAATATCCGATTATTAGTATACAACAATTTATGGATATTTACCATGAAGATATTGTTTTTAATACTAAAATGAGAAAAATTGTTAAAGATAATAATCTTAAAATTCGTAGTTATTCTTTCTTTGAATCTTTATACGAAAGATTTAATTGGGTTAAACCAATCAAACATAAATCTTTTAATAAAGATTATGACAAACATCCTTTGAGATAACCTTCTCCTAGACGTGGTATTTTAATTATGATTGACGGAACTCCTCATGATTGGTTCCAAAATGGTAGAAAATCGTCTCTACATTTAGCTGTTGATGATTCTTCTGGTGAAGCATTATGTGGTTGGTTTATGCCTACCGAATGTTTGGAAGGATACTTTCGTATGCTTTCAATATTAGTTACTAAATATGGTATTCCTGAAAATTTATATTGTGATAGACATACAATACTTATCAGTCCAAAAGAAGATAACCTTACTCAATTTGGTCAAATGTGTGAAGATCTTGGAATTAATTTAATCGCTGCCAATACTCCTGAAGCTAAAGGCAAAGTTGAAAAATGGAATAATACTATTCAAAATAGATTAGTTAATGATATTAAAAGATTTAATATCAAGTCTATTGAACAATTAAATCAATTCTTTAATGATTTTTATTGTGATTATCTTAATAAAAAATATGCTTATGAACCTAAAGAAAATGAATCTTCATTTGTTCCTTTAGATGATGTTGATTTATCTAACATACTTTGTATAAGAGATTACAGAGTCATGTTAAATGGATGTGTTTTCTCTTGGGGTAATAATTACTATAAAGTATTAGACAAAGATGGATCTATAAAACAAATATTTAAAGGAACTAAAATAAAAGTTTATGAAAATGTTTTAACAAAAATTGTAAGAGTTAAATACTATGATATTTTTTATGAAACAATACAAATAGAAGGTCATAGAATAAATTCAGGAAAAAGAGAACAAGTGAGAATAGATAACCAAAAACAACTTGAACAAGTTTTAAAAGAACGTGATGAAAGATTAAAAGCAAGGGCGAACAAAGTGAGTTCATGAAACCCTTGCTTTTTAGATTTCATCTTTTACAATATTCTTCCAAACAAAGTTCACCTTTGTTTGTTACTAATAAATTAAACTGGTAACATTTTAACTAATGATTAACAACTATGGTGATGGCATTAATATATTAAGTTGTTTAAAAGTTCTCTAAATAAGCACATATAAATTATAAAAAAAGACCTTATATATAAGGCTTTATAATTCAATCTGGCGCCTCAACTAGGACTTGAACCTAGGACCCCTTGATTAACAGTCAAGTGCTCTAACCAACTGAGCTATTGAGGCAGATAGTTAATAGATAAACTATTAACTTAATTTTTCTTTTATTTCATCTGTATTAGTAATAAATTCTTCTACTTCTTTATTGCTAATTTTAATAAGTGTTGGTCCATTTACTTTTAATTCAGAAATATCAGTAGGTTCTTCGTTTATATCTTCTCCAATAAACTTACTATTTAAACCTTCTTTTATATCTACATAGTATATTGGTAAATGTTCTTCTTTTTCTTTATAAGAACTATATAAATCTGTATAAGTACTATCACCAGTTACATCATAAAATAATACATAGTATTCATCATCACTTTTATTAAATGTTGAACCAGCTAAAATTTTATCATTTTGTATTGTTGCTTCTCCAACTTGTTTTTTATAATTACTATTACTACTATGATTAGTAATATAATCTGTTAAGAAATAAACTCCTCCAAAAATGATTACTACTACAATTAAGTATTTAATAATTTTACTGATTGATTCTGAATCTGTAGAACCTTTTACATCTAATTTTATTTTTTGTTCTTCTTTTTTAGTTTGTTTAATTTCTTTGTTTTTATTATTTTTTTTTGTTTTATTTTTTGCCATTTTGTTCACCTGAAATTATTGTAACATTAAATACTTAAAAAATCAAAGAAAAAGAGTAATAATACTCTTATTTCATTGTCGGTATAGCACTTATAGAGGATGCTACTTCTATTAATTCATCTTGATTCATAACATCACTAACAATATAATAATCTATTCCATTACTTGACCAGGTTAGAGAATCATCTGTCATAACTCCATATGTATCCATTAGTTGATATGGTTCTCCTAAAGTTGGAACTACTGTAAATTCATCTTCTTTGTTTGAAGTTTCCTCTACTAATAGAAATGATTTTTCTCCTTCAAAAGTCATTATTATTCTTTCTCCAGCATCTTTTTTAACTTTTTCTTCATTTGTTAATTTTGTTCCATCCGGTAATACTAAGGGATAGATAGTTTCATCTAATTTACTTGTAGTTTTTATTTCTTCTTTTATTTCTGCACTTTTCATTGTTTCGTTTAAATCAAAATAATCTTTATTAAAAGTAGGACTATAATCTATTTTAGTAAATTCCATAGTTAATTGTGGAATATTATCTTTGTTTAGAACATCTATCTTTTTAAATTTTAAATTTTTATTTATTTGGATTTTTTGTTTTGTTAATTTTTTATTATTTGGATAATTTACTTTTGTTATATAAGTATATCCTTTATCTGTTTTTTTGAAAGTTCTATTCTTATCATTTTTTATATCATTAAGAATAGATTCTAGAAGATATATTTGTGAATTATTATATGGCCAATCACTTTGGAATTTAAAACTTTTATTTAGAGAAGGATTTAGTATATATACTCCTTCTTCATTTCTTAAAATTATTTGTTCATGATTATTTGCGGTATTCTTTAAACTTACTTTATATTTATCTTTCTTTTTATAAGATACTTCTACTTTATAATTGTAAACATCATCATTATTAGTAATTTCTAAATTTCCTTTTAAAAGATAAGCGTTTGCTTTTGTTATTTTTTTATCTAAGTCTTTTAATAAATCTTTCTCACTATATTTCCCACATCCTGTTAATAGTAATATGCATCCTGTAAAAATTAATAATGTTGTTAGTTTTATAAATTTATTTTTCATTAAAGACCTCCATTTACTTTCTCATTAAAGTATATGGATATTTTTTTTAAGTATTACAAAAAGTAGAGTGTTTACTCTACTTTTCGGTTATTCTAACTTTTACTTTTTTAGTTTTTGATGAATATGAAAGTCTTACATCACTACCAGTAACTTTAACTGGAACTTCATGTTCTCCTACTCCGTATTTTTCTAAATCAATATATGCTTTTATAGTTGATGCATCTATTGAACTTAGAATATCTTGAGATCCTTTAACGACTACTGTTACTCTACTATCATTTTCTGATAATGCTTGTACTTTATATTTATCATTTAAGTTTTCTGTTGCAACACTTATGTTATTAAACTCTTGTGTTTTAGAATCATCTATTCCAACTTTAATATTAATAGTATTTTGACTTAATTCTGTTATTCCTGTTGGTTTTTTGATTGTTACGTTGAAGTCTTTATCTGAATCAAGTCCTTTAACATCTATAGTAACTGGAATATATTCAATATCTTCTATTGTTTTTTCATCACCATATACTTTTATTGTAGAAATAGATGGTGTTAGGGTTTTAATAGCTTTTCCAAATGCTAAGTTACCTTTTGGTACTATTCTTATTGGAACTTCTTTTGATGGAGAAGTTATTGTAACATTAGCATCTACTGATTTTGGTACTATTTCAACATCTATAACATTTCCATCAGTATCGTATGCAACAAGTGGTACATCTTTTAAAATCATATCTCCTGCTTTAGCATTTACAAATTCATCTACATCTACTAAAGCTCTAACGGATGCTACTTTTTTAAGTTTATATGCTGCACCTTTTATAATTACATCATCACGATCAAGTTCTACATTTTTAATATATAGTTTACTATCTAAATTATCTTTATGTAATACATCATATGTTAATGCTTTTGTTTCTGATGTTTTTTCATAAATTGTTACTGTTACAGTAGATGGATCTAGTCTATAATCTAGGGATGCTAAACGTTGTGAATATTTTAATGTTACTTTATGATTTCCAGGCTTTAATCCTGTTAAATCTACTGATACTCCTTTAGATGGAGATTGTTTTGCTAAAAAGATGTGACGTTTTTGTCCTACTAAAGTAATATCTACTGATTTTGGTAATCCTTCTACTACATATAATTCTTCATTATAAATTGCAGATACAGGTTGTTTATATAAAACTTCTGCATATTGGTCAATCATAACATTGGATTCTCTATCGATTAGTATAAATACTCCAAATGCTAAAATTAATGATATAACAATTAATGTTGATTTTTTATTAAAAGTTCTTTCTAAACTTTTACTATTATTTTTAAATATACTTGTGATTTTTAATATTAATTTTGTTATAGGAGTAATTAACCATTTATCAAAGAAAGATCCAATACTTCTAATTATTTTCTTCATATATCTCATCCTCATCTAATTCTTCATCATCAAATTCTATATCTTGTTTTGGTCTTAACTCATCAATTAACATTATTCTAACATCATCAATTGATAAGTTATAGAACATTTCTCCTTTTAAAGCAACAGATAATCTTCCTGTTTCTTCTGATACTATTAATACTAAAGCATCTGTTTCTTCACTTATTCCAAGTCCTGCTCTATGTCTAGTTCCAAGATGACGATTTATCTTATTACTACTACTTGTTGGGAATACTGCTCCTGCACAAGTAATTCTATCTCCTTGAATAATTACTCCTCCATCATGTAATGGATTTCCTTCATAAAAAATTGATATTAATAAATCACTAGTAAGATCTGCATATATTTTTTTAGCTTTATCAATATAGTCTCCTAAACTTATATCTCTTTCTATTACTATTAAAGCACCTATTTTTTGCTTGCTCATAAAATCCATTGCTTGAACTACTTCGTATACAACATGTTCTCTTTCATCTACAGTTAAAACTTTATGTCTTCCAAGCAATTGATTACGTCCTAATTGTTCCAACATAGTTCTTATTTCTGGTTGGAAAATTATTATTAATGCAAGTGGTCCCCAAGTCATTACATATTCAAGTAATACTCCTACTACTGTTAGACCACACCAGTCACTAACAAATTTTAAAATTATTACAAAGGCTACTCCTTTAAATAATAATGATAATTTTACGTTGTTTTTGATATTTTTTAAAATTATATAAAATATAAACCAAACTAATGATATATCTACTAATTTTCTTATTATAGAGATAATATCAGTTATAGTTATAGTAGTTAAACTCATTTTATCAACTTCCTTTCAGAGAGATACTTTTTTAGTATAACTCAATTATAATAATTAGTAAAGGTTTCTAATTATTATATTTTTTATAATTGTAAATTGTTATTGTATTGTTGGTATTTGAGGTTGTTGCTCACTTGTTGCCTCTGGCATTTGTGGTTGTTCCATGGGTTGTTGAGGTGCTTGTTGTTCTGTATTTTCTATTGTTTCTATTGGTTGTTCTTCTTGTGGTGTTTGTTGGTTATCTATTGCCTCTGGTACTTGTGGTGTTTCTAAAGATGCTGTCTCCATTGGTGGCATAACGTTATCTATTTGAGCATTTGGTATCTGGTTTTCCACTGGTGGGAATATTTCTCCACTTTGTTGGGGCATTGGGGATGCTTGTGTTTCCGGTGTTTGAGGCATTTGTGGTTGTTGGTACGTCTGTTGTGTTGGCACTTGTTGTTGATATTGCATTGTTGGATCAGTTTGTTGTGGTAGTGGAGGTTGCTCTGGTTGATTAATCACTTCATTTGTTTGAGTAAATTGATTTGCCACTGGTGGGAATATTTCTCCGTTTTGTTGTGGCATTGGGGATGCTTGCGCAACTGTATTATTCATATCATTTGTTTGTAATTGTTGAGATGGCATTGCTTGTTCTTGCATTACATTTTCGTTTATATTTTCTAAAGGTTGAGGTGCCTGTTGGGGAGCTACTTCTTGTGGCGTTGATGATGTTTCTTCGTTTTCTTCTGTATTAATATTTTCTTTATTTTGCTCTTTATTTTTTGTTCTTTTTTCTGCTAAATAACCAATACATGCACATAATAAAACTGCTGATATCGAGCAAACAATAACATAAGTAGTTCCATCTAATGTATCTCTAAAAAATGTTATTACTGGGTTCATAGGCACACCTCTTTATTCTATTTCTATGATAACATTTTATATCTACTTTTACAAGTAAAAGAACAAAAGATTAATTATTAAAACTAAAGTTTTATAATTAATCTCGAAAATCTCACAATTTTCTTTTTCTACTTCATAAAGATTTCTCTTTCCATAGACCAACTTCCGATAGTCGCTACCGTACTTTATTTTTATTATATTACCTTAGTTTTTTAATAATCTTTTATAATATAATTCTATACCTTCTTCTAATATATTTATACTTGCATTTATATCTCTATCATTTTTATTACCACACTTCGAACACTCCCATTTTCTTATTCTTAAATCACTTATCTCTTTATTTATATTCCCACATCTACTACATTTCTTACTACTTGGAAAATATGTATTTACTTTTATTAACTTTTTATTATTCCATAAACTTTTATATTCTATCTGTCTTATTACTTCATTAAATGAATTATTACTTATATATTTTGATAAGTGATTCTTTTTATTTTCTTTTTTTGTTATCATATCTTTTACTTTTAATGTCTCTACTGCTATTAAATCATTTTCTTTTACTATTTTTGTAGTGATTTCATGTATTAAATACTTTCTCATATTTCTTATCTTTTGATATGCTATTTTTATCTTCATTTTTATTTTATAACTATTCTTACTACATCTTTTACATCTTGAAAATCCTCTTTGTAATCCTTTTATTCTTTTCTCTTGTCTTGTTATTTTTTCTTCTATTTTATATTTATACCCATCACTTGTTACTACTATGTTTTTTACTCCTAAGTCTATTCCAATTGGATACCCTAAAGAAAATGGTTTTTCTTCTATTTCTTCTTCTACTGATAATGATACATAATATTTATATCCAACTTTCTTTATAGTTGCATTAAATATTTTACCAGTAAACTTTTTCTTATTTCTATAACCTCTTATTTTTATCTTTCCTAGTTTAGGTAATTTAATTTCTTTATTTTCTAAATCTAATTCTATATTAGAATAACTTTTACTTTTATAACTACTTCTTATACAAGTAGTCCTATAAGTATCTTTATAGTTTTTACTTTTAAACTTAGGATAACCATAACCATTAAAGAAATTTATGAATGATTTATCTAAATCTTCTAATGAATTTCTAAGACAAACACTATCTACTTCTTTTAACCAAGGATATTCTACATATAATTTTTTTAAGTCTTTTTTCATATCTGAAAGAGATATGTTTTTATTATTTTCATTATACTCAGTTTTCTTTTTATCTAAATAATAATTATATACAAATCTACTACTACCAATAGATTTATTAATTAATATTTTTTGTTCTTCTGTAGGATATATTCTAAATTGATAAGCTTTATTTATTAGCACTCAAACCACCCTCTAACTTTATAAATTAAGTATACCAATAAAACAATTGTACGCCAATACTGTTTATTAACTTTTGTTTATTTTTCATTAAACGCACTTTCCTTATAAATAAAAAATTTAAAATTTAGTATTTTAAATTTTTTTCTATTCCATAGAAAAATCTTCACATGGATTTTTACTTACTTTTTCATAATATGATTTTAATAAATCAAAGCGACTTACTACTGGTGTTGGACAGAATTTTTTTATATATTCATAATCATCTTCTATTAAGGCTTGTCTTATTTTAGTTGCAGATAATCCTTCAAAAAGAGTAGCTCTATCAAAACTACGATAAGTTATATAATTTTCTACTTCTGTATCTTTAAACCAACTATCAAGTATTTCTTTATTATCTGAATAATATAGAGAAAAATATTTTTGTGAAATTCTAGATACTACGTTGTAGTAAAAATATCTACCCCAAATTTTTGTATCTTCTTCATCTTCTTCCATTGACCAATCTGGTAATGTCATTATAGAAATTCTATCATTGTCTTCCATATCTAAACATTCTCTTAACATCTCTTCTCTTAGATTTATATCATATGGATTTCTTATCATATTAGATTTGTTTTCACTTCCTAAAACAATTAATACTTTGTCACATTCTTCTAATGCTTTTTTTACTACATATAAATGTGCATTATGTATTGGTTGCATTCTTGCTAAAAAAACTCCTATTTTATTATTTTTTTCCATAGTACCACCTTATCTTTTTTATATAATTATTATACTATATTTTCTTTATAAAAAAAACTCTCCATAGAGAGATTATTTTATTAAATTAATTGGTGCAATTTGGAAAGTTATCTACAACTTTTTTCGAAAAAGATTATTATAGCACCAACCATTAATATAATTATAACTTTATACTAAAGAAAAAGCAAACTATTGTAGTTTACTTTATAAATTATATTGTATATTACTTTATATTTAATAACTCTCTCTTTTTTGTTTCAAATTCATCTAGTGTAATTGCATCCATATCTAATAACTCTTTCAACTTTTTTATTTCATCTAAATTACTTCTATCTTTTTGTGGCTTATGTTGTTTGGCATTATATTCTTCTATATAATTTTTAATAAATTCTGCATTTTTATTTTCTGTAGTATAATTACCCCAAGGATCTTTAAAATAAACAATATTTTCATCATATAGTCTATTTGCAGGTCTCTTTTTTGCTTCAATCGTTCCAGGAACAATAAATTGTAGAAATCCTTTTGTAAACGTAGTTGATTTTTTAAATTGAACACTTGTAATTTGGCTTAATAAAATTGTTTTTTCCCCAACAAATCCATGAGTCATTTTCGACATAACTCCAGGTCTTGAAATTGTTATACTATTTTCGTTTAATTTTAGTATTGCTTTTCCCTCACCCATAACTTTAAAGACAAATTCTTTATTCATAATTTCACCTCACAATAATTATAACACAGTTAGTTAAATAGTAAAATGCAACTTATTAGTTTTAAAAATATCAATTGTTTTCTTTTTGCCATGAAGAATAATGATATGTATAAAAAATATTAATGAGTTTTTTCCCAGTATTATAATCAAATTATATTTCTTCTGGTTTAGAAAACTCCCAGCCATTATCAGTTAAAATAACTTCAAACATTAATTTAAATGAATCATTTCCAATTGATTTATTTATTAGATTAAATACTTTTGTAACTTCAGATGGTTTATATTTTTTATTTTATTGGTAATCCAACAATATGCAAATGTGGATTTGGTTCATCGTAATGTATAATTGCACTTGCTATCTTAAAATTAGGTACTTGTAACTCTAAATCTTTTACTTGTTCTATAAAAACATTAGTCTTGTTCTTTTTAATAACATTTATCATAAGACACCAACCTTTCCGACTGATTTTTCTATTACAAAAGAAAAATCAACCTATTTTTAGGTTGATCTATATATCAATGTCGAAAAAAGTTCGACTAGATTTCTAAGTGGTGCCATTGGGAAAGGTATCTACAACTTTTTCCAAAAAAGATTATTATAGCACCAACCATTAATATAATTATAAC